>DATNCF010000214.1:0-6335 GCA_035571675.1 Burkholderiales bacterium
GGCTGGCGGCCGAACCCGCAAACCCTGGCGCAAATGGCCAAGCGCGCGCAGGTGGCCATTGATACCGTGGCTGATCTAGTGGCCAAGGGCGTGAAGCTGCGCTAACCGCCGCCGCTGCGCCGCAGGCGCACCTATGACCCGCTCCCTGCCCCGCTCGCCGAAGCATACCGCCGCGGGGCGAGAGGGGCGGACTGGGCTACAGACCGAACGCCCCCTTGGCAATGATGCCCTTCTGGACCTGCATGGTGCCGCCGTAGATGGTGTAGGCGCGCGAATGCAATGCGCCGTGGATACGCCCGGGAACGTAAGGCGGCCACAACCTCGCGAGCTCCGCCTCGGGGTTGACGTCGCCCGAGAAGTAGCGCAGCGCGCGCGGGCCGAGCACGTCGGCCCCCAACTCCGGGATCCGCTGCTGCAGTTCGGAGCCCCTGATCTTCAGGGCCGAAGTGACCGCCATGGAGTCGCGGGGATTGTGCTCGCCCGAAAGCACGCGCAGCACCGACCACTCCAGCGCCCGCAGCTCGATGTCGAGTTGCGCGAAGCGCCGCGCCCACGCCGGATGCTCCGCCAGGGGCCTGCCGCCGATCATTTCCTGGCGCGCCATGGCCTGCGCTTTTTCCAGTTCACGGCGCGAGAAGTAGATGAAGGCGCTTGAGGTGCGCTCGTTGCCCAGAAGGAACTTGCCGTAGCCCCAACCCTTGTTTTCCTCGCCGACCAGGTTCTCGGCGGGCACCTTGACGTTGTCCAGGAACACCTGGTTCACGGTGTGCGCGCCGCTGATCATGATGATGGGCCGGATGGTGATGCCCGGGGAGCGCATGTCGACAAGCAGGAACGAGATGCCGTGCTGGGCCTTGACTTCGGTGTTGGTCCGCACCAGGAAGAACCCCCAGTCGGCATGATGTCCTTCACTGGTCCATATCTTGGAGCCGTTGACGAGATAATGGTCGCCCTGCCGGCGGGCGGTGGTCTTGAGCGACGCCAGATCCGAGCCGGCATTGGGCTCCGAAAATCCCTGGCACCACTGCACGTCGCCGCGCAGGATGGGGGGCAGGAACCGTTTCTTCTGCTCCGCGTTGCCGAATTCCATCACCACGGGGGCGACAAGGCGCGTGCTCGACCACGCCACGAAGGGGGCGTCCGCCCGGTAGGACTCCTCCTCGAAAATATGCTGGCGCAAGGGGCTCCAGCCGGTGCCGCCGTGCTCCACGGGCCAGTGCGGCGCCGACCAGCCCTTGCTGTAAAGGACCTTGTGCCAGGCCTTCCGGTCCACGGGGTCCGGCGGAAAGAAATTCATTTCCATCCGGCGGCGCATGTCCGGCGGCAGATTGTCGCTGAAAAACCGCCGCAGTTCCTGGCGGAAGGTTTCGTCTTCAGGCGCGATATCAAAATTCATAACGGATCGGGTTGGGCAATGCGCTGCCGCGAAAACACGGCAGGCAACCGGCATGAGCGGCATTGCGGGAGTCGCCCGGCTGATTTTAAACCTAAACACCACAGGCTAGTCGAACGCCGCGGCATCGATTCCACATGCGTGGAATTTCGAGGGCGTTGCCCGATGCCACAATGGCCCCAAATTTGAAAACCGGTGCGCGCGCAAATGGAAACGCCGGGCGCTTTTCGTCAAATGCTTCAAAGGGCACTGAAATCATCCCATCGCCATTCGACTATATCGTCGTCGGCGCCGGTTCCGCCGGATGCGTGCTGGCGCGCCGCCTGGTGGACGCGGGCAAGTCGGTCTGCCTGCTCGAATCGGGTGGCCGCGACAATCACCCGTTCGTCCACCTTCCCGCGGGCTTCGTCAAGACCCTGGTCAACGCGAAGTTGACCTGGCGCTATCGCACCGAGGGCTGTCCCGGCAGCGACGGCCGCAGAATTCCGATGGTTCACGGCCGCATGCTCGGCGGCACGAGCTCGGTCAACGGCATGGTGTATGTGCGCGGGCAAGCCGAAGACTACGACGCCTGGGAACGCATGGGCAACGCCGGCTGGGGATTTCGCGGCGTTCTGCCCTACTTCAAGGCCATCGAGGCCCGCGTCGGCGAGGGTGACGAACAGCACCGGGGCCGCGACGGGGAAATGCCGGTCACCGACAGCGACTGGCGCCACCCGCTGTGCGATGCGTTCATCGATGCGGCGGCGGCGCTGGGAATTCCGCGCGGCGGCGATCCCAATGGCGCCGGCCAGCACGGGGCGGGTTACTACCAGCGCAATATACACGGCGGGCGCCGCATCAGCTCCGCCCGGGCATTTCTCAGGCCGGTGCTGAGAAATCCCGGGCTCGATTTGCGCACGGGCGCCCACGTGACCGGCATTGTCTTCGAGGGCAAGCGCGCTGTCGGGGTCCGATATGTCCGGGACGAAGACAGATCGCATGCGATCGAATTGCGGGCGCGCGAGGTGATTCTTTGCGCCGGGGCCCTGGCCTCGCCCAAGCTGCTGCAGCTCTCCGGCGTGGGGCCGGCTGCCGCGCTCCAGGGTATCGGCGTCCCCGTGCTGCACGCGCTCGCCGGCGTGGGGGAAAGCCTGCGGGACCACTACAGCCTGCGCGTGATCTTGCGGGCCAAGGGAGCCACCACCATCAACGACCTGGCGCGTGGCCCGCGACTGCTCGCCGAAGCGCTCAGATGGATGCGCGGACGGCCGAGCATCCTGGCGGTGAGCGCGGCGATCGCCTATGCCTTCGTGAAGTCTGAGCCGCGCCTTGCCACGCCCGACGCGGCGCTTATCTTCACGCCGGCCAGCTATGAAGGAGGCGTGCTGGGGCTGCTCGATCGCTTTCCCGGGATGACCTGCGGCGGCTGGCAACTGCGGCCCGAAAGCCAAGGGTACGTGCGCGCCCGCTCGAACGACCCCTTTCAATTGCCCTCGGTGCAGCCCAACTACCTGGACCGCGAGGCCGACCGGATCGTCGCCGTGGCCACGCTGCGCATGCTGCGCCGGATTCTCGCCGTTCCGGCGATGGCCCGGTATTGCGAGGCCGAGCTTGCGCCGGGGCCGGATGTCGATTCCGATGACGACCTGCTCGACTATGCGCGGCGCACCAGCACCACCTGCTGCCATCCGGTCGGCACATGCAAAATGGGGCCGGCGCGTGATCCCCTGGCCGTGGTGGATGCCGAGCTGCGCGTGCACGGCCTCGGCGGGCTGCGCGTGGTCGACGCCTCCATCATGCCCATGATCACGTCGGGCAACACCAACGCCCCGACCATGATGATTGCGGCCAAGGCGGCAGACTTGATACTGGGGAAGCCGGGGGCCTGAGTAGCTAAGGGTTTTCCACTCGCGTCCGCGCCTTCATTTCAGGGATTTGCTTCCTCAGAGCGGTTTTGATGATTTTTCCCAGTGGAGTGCGCGGAAAGTCCTCCACGATGACCAGGCGCTCAGGGGTTTTTTGACGCGCTACCCCGGCGGCGGAGAAGTGTGCACGCACGCTGTCCAAGTCGAGCTGCGCTTGATTGCGAAGGCGAACGAAGACCCCGACGCGCTCCCCCATTGTTTCGTCCGGCCATGCAACCGCGGCGGCCTCCATGACCGCCGGGTGGGCGCACAGAACATTCTCGACCTCCTGAGAGGAAATATTCTCGCCCCCTCGAATTATGATGTCCTTCTTGCGATCGACAATCGTGAGATACCCTTCCGTATCCAGTACACCGATGTCGCCGGTATGAAACCACCCCTCGGCGGTGAAGAATTGAGTATTCAACGATGAATCCAGATAACCCACAAAGAGCTCGGGCCCAATGGACAGAATCTCGCCTGCTTCACCCGTTTTCACCTCGCGTCCTTCGTCGTCAACGATCCGGATTCGGTTGCCGGGAAGCGGCTTTCCGTCAGTGAATTTCCGCTTCGGCAAAGAATCCTCGGGCTGGCATGACGTCACGGTGGGATGCTCGGAGGAGCCATAGGCCCGCACCAACCGGATTCCGAACTTGTCGCTCCGCTCGATGACACTGGGCGGAACGCCTGCCCCTCCCACGGTTCCGAGGGTACAGCTGGGCAGACCGCCCGGACCTGCAGTATCCATCATGATGTTGTGCATAAGAGGTACGCCGCCGGCGCATCTCACCCCGTGCTCGCGGATGAGTTCAACCGCCAGCGGACCGTCAAAGTGATCCATATAGACCGTGGTTTCTCCCAGGAGAAATGGAGAAAGCATCGATACCAAGGCGGCAATGTGCCCGCCCGGAGTCGGCCACAGGCGCGCCCCCCTGGTTTCCGCATCCTGGGCCGGTGGAAAGGTCCTGGTTTCCGCCGATAGCGTGCGATGGGTGTGCATGACGCCTTTGGGATC
This sequence comes from Burkholderiales bacterium, assembly GCA_035571675.1. Classification (GTDB taxonomy): domain Bacteria; phylum Pseudomonadota; class Gammaproteobacteria; order Burkholderiales; family SG8-39; genus CAIYPG01. Next base: position 4,295 of record DATNCF010000214.1, read on the forward strand.
CGAGGTCGTCCCCGACGTAAACACTATCGCGCAAACGTCGTCCGGGCAGCCATTGTGCCGGGGCACCGGAGCCGCCGGCCTTTTTGCCAACAGGCTCCAGTTCAACGTACGCCCGGGCATTGGGTGATTACCGACGACGAACACGTGCTCAAGCTGCGGAAGCGCACCGACCTCTTCCAGTCGCATGCCGAAATCTATATTTTTCCACCGATCCGGAAGAGCGAGCCCGCGCGCGCCGGATTGCGAGAGTATGAAACGCAGCTCCTTGGCCCCGTATATATGCACGACCGGTATGTATACAAGGCCGAGATATAAGGCGGCGACAAAGAGAACGGCGTTCTCGTGCCAGTTCGGAATTTGGCTGACCAGAACGTCTCCCGGCCGGTAGCCCAGGGCAGCCATGTTGGTCGCGACGTCCACCGCTTGTCGCAAAACTTCCGGAACCGTCAGCTCGGATGGCCGATCGCGCGAACCAAAGATCAGCCGGGTTGCCGGATACCGCTCCGCACCCAGGATGACGTCCTCCGCAAGCGTACGCGCGCTGTAAAGGCCTTGCCTGCTCCAGGCATCGGAAAAGGAGTTCCTCGCGCTAAAGTGAGGCGTCGCGATGTGCGCGTTGACAAGCATTGAGAGATACCTCGCTGACGCGGCCAACGCTCGGTCGAGCGCATTCCGCCTATGGAGCCGAAGTGGCTTGCTCTTGGCCGGGGCCCGCGGCTGCCGGCGCGCCAGGGTTGAATCGTGAAAAGTCCCGCGGCCGGAATATCGCGGGAATCGCGTCGCAGGTACATCTCACGATGGTCCTGCGAACGCAGACCCCTACTCGCCGGTGAATTGAGGCTTCCGCTTCTCGAGAAAGGCTTTGACAGCCTCCGCGTGATCCTTGGTGATATTGGATAGGGCCTCATAGGCGATGGAAGCATCCATGAGGCCCGCCGCCACCTGCCTCAGGCCGATATTGGCCAATTGCTTGGTCCAATTGATCGACTTGGTTGCCCCGCGCGCCAGCTTCTGGGCAAACTCCGACACCCGCTGGTCCAGTTCCTCCGCCGGAACGACGTGATTTATCAAGCCGATTCTTTCGGCTTCCGACGCCGAGATCGAGTCCCCCGTCAGGAGGTATTCCTTGGCACGGGTATAGCCGATGAGCTGAGGCCAGATGATGGCGCCTCCGTCACCGGCGGTGAACCCGACGTTGACGTGCGGATCGGCAAATTTGGCGTTTGGCGAGGCGAACACCACGTCGCACAAGAGCGCGATCGTCGCGCCCAAACCTATGGCGGGGCCGTTCACCTTGGCAATGATGGGCTTGGGAAAATCAATCAGCCCCAATACCGTCCGCTTCGGCCGCACGGTATCGAACAAAGAGGGGTCGTCGATAATCGTCTGCATATGTTGAATGTCGCCACCCGAGGAGAAAGCCCGCCCGGCTCCGGTCAACACGACGACGTTGAAAGAGGAATCGTCAGCCGCTTCATGCAGAAAATCCAGCAGTTCCTTCTCGGTCGCGGAATCGATGGGATTGAGTTTTTCGGGTTGGTTCAGGGTGACGGTAAGAACCTTGCCGTCGAGTTCGAATTTGAAACGCTTGAATCGCTGAAAATCCATTTTCGCCTTGTCCTCGCCGCAAAATAGTTTGGTTGATTATGCAACTTTATGGCCGGCATAGCCAGAAGAAAAGTCCGGCGTTCGTGATGACAATTATTTGAATTGGCATCGCTTTCGAGTCGAAGCCCCCGGAGTACACTGAAACAGCCGAGGGACAACCGCAGATCATCAAATTGGCCGCCCCACGATGCAATCATGGGCAGCGGCCGGGATGTTCCATGTATGTGGATTGGGAGCGCGAATCAGGTGCGTATATTAATGCTCGAATAAAACATGGCCACTTCACCTGTTAAGCATGAGAGGAACGCTGAATGAGCGACGAACTCAAGGAACTGCGCGCCCGCATCGACCTCCTGGACGCGACCGACCAGATCCGGCAATTGGCGTCGAAGTATGCTCTCGCGGTCGACATGCGCGACATGGATGCGATCGT
>DATNCF010000215.1:0-3770 GCA_035571675.1 Burkholderiales bacterium
CCCCATACCATGGCCGCGCAGAGCGACACCGCCACAAGCTTCAACGTCCTGTTCATTTTTGGTCTCCTAGAAAAGGACCCCACGCCGGCTCGCGCACGTCGGCCGCCTGGTCCGGGATTCGCTGGCTGAAACGCCCGTCGCTCGACACCCGCGCCAGCACTCCACGCCCGCCGAGGTCGGTGGCATAGAGGATGACGCGGCTGTTGGGCGCGAAGCTGGGCGATTCGTCTTTCTGGGTGTTGGTCAGCGTCTGCACCTGGCGGCTGGCCAGGTCCATGGCCGTGAGCTGGAAGCGGCCGTTGTTGCGCGCGATGTACACCAGGGTCTTGCCGTCGGGGCTGATGCGCGGCGTGACGTTGTAGCTGCCCTCGAAGGTGACGCGCTGCGCGTCCCCGCCGCCCAGTCCGACGCGGTAGATCTGCGGGCTGCCGCCGCGGTCGGAGGTGAAGAACAGCGACTGTCCATCGGGCGCGAAGCAGGGCTCGGTATCGATGCCCGAGGAGGTCATGAGCCGGCGCACGTTGCTGCCGTCGGGATTGGTGAGGTAGATCTGGGAACTGCCGTCGCGCGTCAGCACCACGGCGAGCTGGCGGCCGTCGGGCGACCAGGCGGGCGCGGAATTGGAGCCGCGGTAGTTGGCAATGGGGATCTGCCGTCCGCCCATCAGGTCCTGGATGTAAATGACGGGTTTTTTCTGCTGGAAGGACACGTAGGCGAGGCGCGTGCCGTCGGGCGACCAGGCCGGCGACAGGATGGGCTCGGGCGATGTCAGCACGGTGACGGCGTTCTCGCCGTCCGAGTCGGCCACCTTGAGTTCATAGCGGCCGCGGGATTTGACCACGTAGGCCACGCGCGTGGAGAACACGCCGCGGTCGCCGGTCAGCTTTTCATAGATGAAGTCGGCGATGCGGTGCGCGGTGAGGCGCCATTGGCCGGCGGACAGGGTGAAGGCGCGGCCGTCGAGCTGGGCCTGCTTGGGCACGTCGAAGAGGCGAAAGCGCACTTCATAGCGCCCGTCGGCCAGTCGCGCGGCGCTGCCGATCACCAGGGCATCGGCGTTGCGCGATTTCCAGTCGCCGAAATTGACTTGCGACATCTCGGTGGGCAGGGGATTCACGCCGCCCGAGTACAGCACGTTGAAGCGGCCGCTGTTGGACAGATCCTTGGCGACGACGTCGCTGATGCTGCCGGGAAGAACGCCTTCGCCCGCGAGCTGCAGCACGGCGATGGGGATTTGGTTGGCACCGGCGCCCGTGATCTCGATGTTGAGCTGGGCGCCCGCCGTGCGGGCCAGCAAAATCAGGCCCGCGAAAAACAGTGTTCGTAATACGCGGTTCATTATCCTCACGCTTCTTGGTCGCTGCCGCGTTGCGAAGCGCGGATTATACCGGCTTCGAATTTCACCCTCCCTACCCATGCTGCTTGTGCTGCGGACTTGTCCTTCTCTGGCTAATCCTTCGGGCGGAATATCAGTTTCAATTCCCTTGAAAAATCACCCGGCCGATCGGGCGGCGGCAGCGGCGAGGCCTTCAAAATGGCCCTCTCCCATGCGTCATCCAGCGCCTTGTTGCCGCTGGATTTCAGCAAGCGCACCGACAAGACCTCCCGGGTCGGGAGCTGTATGACCTCGAATACCGCTTCCGGGTTCCCTACAAGGTTATCCGGCAAAACAATGCGGCTGCGAATGGCGGCGGCCACCTTGCCCATGTATTTCGCGTCGGGTGACGCCGCCGGCTGGGGCGCAGGCGTGCTAACGGGCTTTTCGGCAGCGGGTTTGGCCGTTTGCAGTTCACGCTGCAATTGATCGCGTATGGCCTGCGTCTGGTCGAATTTGAGCGGTTTTTCCTCCTTGGGAGGAGGCTTGGGCGGCTCTTTCTTCACCGGGAGCTTTTTTTCCTTCTCCACCGCGATGTCGGGCTTGCGGTTCACCACGCGCGGGGGCTCGGGCTCGGGTTTCGGCGCGGGCTTGGGCTCCACCTTGGGCGGCGGGGGCGGCGGCTCGGCCTTTTGCACCGGCTGGGGAGGGGGCGGAGGCGCGGGCGGTGCCGGCTGAACCGAAGGGGATTGGTTCCACAATTCGACCACCACGGCCTCGGGCGCCTTGGAGGACCAGCGCAGCCCGAACACCAGGATGCCCAGGAACACCAGGTGCACCAGCACGGCCAGCACGGCGGCGGGCTTCTTGCCCGGCTCGGGCGGGAAATAGGGAGCGCCGGGATGCAGCGTGGCGGTGGCCATGGCGTTATTGACGCTGGCCTGGCTTCACCAGCAGGCCCACGCGGTGGATGTCGGCGCGCTGCAGCTCGTCCATGACCTTGAGCACGGCGTCGTAACGTACGTCCTTGTCTGCAGCGATCACAACCGGGGTATCTGGATTTTTGGCTTGGCGATCTTTAAGTGCGGCTACGAGCTGTTGCGTTGACACAGGGTGTTCGGCGGTCGAACCTTTATCCCTCTCACGCAGCATCAGCGAAGTATCTGCCTTGATCAAGACTTCAAGCGGGGCGGCCGGGGGTTGCGAGGATTTGCCGAGACTGGGCAAATCGACGGTCCCGGGATTCACCATCGGCGCGGTGACCATGAAGATCACGAGCAGCACCAGCATGACGTCGATGTACGGCACGACGTTGATCTGGTTCATGAGCTTGCGCTGGCGCATCGGGTTTTCAAATATCGCCGCGTCAGCGGCGAGCCCACGTGAAGTTTATCTTGATCAGACGAGGCTTCCCGCTCCGCGGGAAGGGGCCCTCCATCGACCGTTGTGCCAAGTTCAGCATAAGGCTGCCCTATGCAGTTCCCGTCGCTGCGGCCGGGCTGCGCCCAGCATGGGCCTGCCTCTGCAGTATGTTCGAGAACTCTTCCATGAAGCTCTCGAAGCGCACGGCTATCCGGTCCACGTCGTGCGAGAAGCGGTTGTAAGCCACGACTGCAGGGATGGCGGCGAACAGGCCGATGGCGGTGGCCACCAGCGCTTCGGCGATGCCGGGAGCGACTGCCGCCAACGTCGCGCTTTGCACATTCGACAGGCCGCGGAAGGAATGCATGATGCCCCACACGGTGCCAAGCAGGCCGACATAGGGGCTCACCGAGCCCACTGATGCCAAAAAAGCTAAATGTGCTTCCAAATTGTCCATTTCGCGCTGGTAGGTGGCGCGCATGGCGCGGCGCGCGCCGTCGACGATGGCGCCGGGCTCGGCGCCGCGGCTGCCCTTGAGCTTGAGGAACTCGCGGAAGCCGGCCTCGAAAATGCGCTCCAGGGCGCCGGTGGCGTGGCGGTTGTTGACCGCGCTCTGGTACAGCGCGCCCAGGTCGGCGCCGCCCCAGAAGTCGCGCTCGAACTTTTCGGTCTGGGTGCGCGCGCCGCGGATGGCGAAGGCCTTGCGGAAAATCCAGTACCAGGACATGAACGACACGATGAGCAGCAGCGCCATGACGATCTGCACCACGGCGCTGGCGTTCCACACCAGCGTGAGAATGGAAAGGTCCTGGGTGACGTTCATTGCTTGGGCTCTGACATTAGCTCAGACTGCCGCTCGGAAACGCGCAGTTCGGAAAAGCGCTCGCGCACGGCGTCGGGCAGGGGAATGGGGCGGTGGGTCTGGGCGTCCACGCAGGCGATGGTGATGTCGGCCTGGGCCAGCAACTCGTCACCGCGCAGGGCCTTCTGCTCGAAGACCAGGCGCGCCCGCCCGGCCTGGCTGATGCGCGCCGTGACCGTGAGCAGGTCGTTGAGCAGCGCCGGTTTCTTATAAGCGATATGGGCCGAATGC
>DATNCF010000216.1:0-3776 GCA_035571675.1 Burkholderiales bacterium
CCTTACCTGCGCTGCGTGCCCAACATGGTGGTCATGGCGCCCTCGGACGAGAATGAGTGCCGGCAGATGCTGTTCACCGCCTTTCAGCTCGACCAGCCGGCGGCCGTGCGCTATCCAAGGGGCAGCGGTCCCGGGGTGGCGATTCAGCAAGACATGGTGGCGCTGCCGTTGGGCAAAGGCGAAGTGCGGCGCAGGGGAAAGAAGGTCGCGCTGCTGGCATTCGGCTCCATGCTCGCCCCGGCATTGGCTGCGGCCGAGGAACTGGACGCCACCGTCGCCAACATGCGCTTCGTAAAGCCCCTGGACGAGGACCTTGCCGCTGAACTGGCGGGAACCCACGAGCTGGTGGTGACCATCGAGGAAGGGGCGCTCATGGGTGGCGCGGGCAGCGCGGTGGCGGAAGCCCTGGCGGCCAAGGGCATCGCCGTACCGTTGCTGCACCTGGGCCTGCCCGACAAATTCATCGACCACGGTGACACCGCCCAACTGTTGGCCGAAGCCGGACTGGACAAATCCGGGATCATTACCGCCGTGAAACGGCGGGCCGCGTGAAAGAATTTCCGGCAAAATCACTCCCAGGTTAATTCCTATAAATCATAGGGTTTTGCCCGTGCTGAAGGCCCGGATACCGGCCCCATGATAAAATCGACCAAAACGCAAATTGCTCAAAGGGGCGGTATGAATACCCGTGATCCCGTCGGCCTGACCGACGTCCAGGGTTCGGAAGACACCCGCAAGCTCGCCATCGACAAGGTGGGCATCAAGTCCATTCGCCATCCGGTGAAGATCATGGAGCGCGGTGGCGGGGCGCAGCACACCATCGCGATGTTCAACATGTACGTGGGCCTGCCGCATCACTTCAAGGGCACCCACATGTCGCGCTTCGTGCAGATCCTCAACATGAACGAGGAGGGGATCTCGGCGCAGAGCTTCCAGGTCATGCTGGACGAGATGATCAAGCGCCTGGAGGCCGAGTCCGGCCACATCGAAATGACTTTCCCGTATTTCATCAACAAGGCGGCGCCGGTGTCCGGCGTGAAAAGCCTGATGGACTACGAAGTCACCTTCACGGGCGACATCAAGAACGGTGTCAAGCAGTTCACCACCAAGGTGGTGGTGCCGGTGACCAGTCTGTGCCCCTGCTCCAAGGAAATCTCGGAGTACGGCGCGCACAACCAGCGCTCGCACGTCACCATCGCCGCGCGCACCAGCGGGCTGGTGTGGATCGAGGAACTGGTGGAATACGCCGAGCGCCACGCCTCCTCGGAACTGTACGGCCTGCTCAAGCGCCCCGACGAGAAATTCGTCACCGAGCGCGCCTACGACAATCCCAAGTTCGTGGAAGACCTGGTGCGCGACGTCGCCGCCGCCCTCAACCGCGACGAGCGCATCGAATGGTACGTGGTGGAGTCGGAGAACTTCGAGTCCATCCACAACCACTCAGCCTACGCAATGATCGAGAAAGCGGTTTCGTAGCAATATAGCTTTAACGTTTTTACGAGGCTCCCGGCTACCGCCGGGAGGGGGAAAAGCCCCGAGATTTCTCAGCGGGGCTACTAGGATTGCAATCGGTCGCCTCCTGCCGCACGGTTCTCGGAGTGGGGATTGCCTTAATCCTTCCCGCGGAGCGGGAAGCCTCGTGATAAAAGAATAAAAACAAAAAATAAAAATCCCTCTAGTGTCCTGTTCCGCTGATTCGATCACAAAGTCTGTGTAGCTTGGCAAGGATCGAATCGGCGGTAGCGGTCCACATGAATGGTTTGCAATTCTGATTGTAGTGAGTGACGAATTGATCGATGCGCTGAACCAGTTGCCGGACCGAGCCGAACGAGCCGCGGCGGATGGCTTTGTCGGTGATCAGTCCAAAGAAACGCTCGACCTGGTTCAGCCACGAACTGTAGGTCGGAATGAAGTGCATATGCCAGCGAGGGCGTGCGGCCAACCAGCCTTTGACCTTCGGGTGCTTGTGGCTCATAGTTATCGACAACGCAATGCACATCGAGATCGGCCGGGACGGCCTTGTCGATCTGGCGCAGGAAGGACAGAAACTCCTGATGCCGGTGGCGTGGCTTGCAGGTTGCCAGCACCGCGCCATTGAGCACATTGAGCGCCGCGAACAAGGTCGTGGTGCCGTGGCGCACGTAATCGTGCGTGACCCCTTCGACATAACCAAAGCCCATCGGCAGCATCGGCTGGGTTCGCTCCAGCGCCTGGCATTGGCTCTTCTCGTCCACGCACAGGACCAGCGCGTTCTCCGGCGGACTCAGGTACAGGCCGACCACATCGCGCAGCTTCTCGATAAAGAACGGATCGGTCGAGAGCTTGAAAGTCTCGCTGCGGTGGGGCTGCAGGCCCAGCAGCTTGAAATACCGATGCACGCTGGTGGGAGAAATCGACGTTTCGGCCGCGATGGCGCGCACGCTCCAATGCGTCGATCCATCGGCAGGCTTGGTGTGCAACGTCTTGTTGATCAATTCGGCCACGCGCTCATCATCGATCGAACGTGGCTTGCCTGGGCGCAGTTCGTCGTACAACCCGCTGATGCGCCGCTCTATGAAGCGCCGGCGCCACTTGCCCACCGTCGCCCCTGTGAGCTGCAAACGTTCGGCAATTCGATTGCTGGGTTCGCCTGCCGCCGCCGCAAGCACGATGCGCGCACGCGTCACCAACGCAGCCGGGATCGAGCGCGAACGCGCCATCGAGGTGATTTGGGCTTGTTCGTCCTGGCTCAAAACCAGTTCGGCCTTCGGTCGTCCCATCGGCATTTCGGTATCTCCCGTTCCAAAGATACCGAAAGTTCATGCAAGACATATGCCATTTATTAGCGGAACAGGACACTAGTACCGCTTCGTTAATGTCATTGTTTCGCCCACCTGGCGCATTTCCATGCGGTTGAGCACGTTCATGCCTAGCAGCGCCGGCATGGAAGGCGATTCCACCACCGCCGCCTCCACGTTGTTGAGCGCAATGCCGCCCACCTGCAGGGTGTCCAGCCGCACGCGCCAGGCCTTCACCGCGCCATTGGCGGTGTTCATGCGCATGGCCGGCCCGGCGAGGTAGTTGAGGCCAAGCCGTTCGGCGTCGACCGAGGACAGCGCCACCAGCGTGGCGCCGGTGTCCACCATGAAGCGAAGTGCCAGGCCATTGACGCGCCCGTCCACGAAGTAATGGCCGCGAGTATCGGCGGTGAGCGCCACGCTGGTGTTTGCGGTCGAGCGGGTCGAGGCCTGGCCCAGCTGAATGGTCTTGCGTTTGCCGCCGATGTCGAAGGTTGCCCCGTCGCGCTCCACGCTCAGCAGTGTGACGCCATCCGCCACCTTTTGTCCCACCGACGCGGTCTTGGGGCCGGCTCCGTCCACCATGATCACGGCCTTGTTGGGAAACAGGCCGACCACGGCCAGGTCCACCGCCTGTGCGGCCGGGGCAAGACCCGCCAAGGCAATCGCCATCGGCAGCGCGCGCGCAACTTTCTCCAAGGTTCCTGTGCCGCGACCCATGCCCATCCCCATTCCTTCTTTGGCTGCTTCGGCCTGTAGTACAGTACTCAATCGAGGACGGATTTTCAATTCGAACAGCCATGAAACCCATCGCTATTTTTCGCCACAGCCCCACCGAAGGCCCCGGCTATTTTTCCGAGTATCTGGATGCGCGGCGCATCCCGTGGCGCATGGTGGCCATCGACGCGGGGGAGGCGGTACCGGCCGACGCCTCGGACTGGTCGGGGCTGTGCTTCATGGGCGGTCCCATGAGCGTGAACGACGACCTGCCGTGGATTA
>DATNCF010000217.1:0-5972 GCA_035571675.1 Burkholderiales bacterium
GTTCCAGGAAGGCGCCCTGTACAGCGCGCTGCCGGTGTTCGACAACATCGCCCTGCCGCTGCGCGAGTTGCGCGCCTTCGACGAGGAATTCATCCACGACATGGTGATGCTCAAGCTCGACATGGTTGACATCGAGCGCCGCCACGCCTGGAAAATGCCCTCGGACCTCTCGGGCGGCATGATCAAGCGCATCGCGCTGGCGCGCGCCCTGGTGCTGGAGCCCGAGCTGGTGTTCCTGGATGAGCCCACGGCCGGCCTCGATCCCGACCGCAGCGAGAGCTTCGTCACGCTCATCCAGTCCCTGCAGCGCAGCCTGAATTTCACCGTGGTCATGGTCACGCACGACCTGGATACGCTGGTGTCGCTGTCGTCGCGCATTGCGGTGCTGGCCGAGCAGCGCATCCTCGCCTACGGCACGCTGCAGGAGGTGACGGCCATCGACCACCCGTTCGTGCGCAATTTTTTTCACGGCGAGCGCGGCAAGCGCGCCATGGCGGCGCCCGCGGCGCGGGCGCTGATCGGTTAGGAAGGCTTTGTGCTTAGGTGGGGGATATGCAAGGGGGGTGTGCCCCCTTGTTCGAACTAGGGAACAGGGAGAGACGACAATGGAAAACCGGGCGCATGCCCTCGCCGCGGGATTGTTCACCATCCTGCTCGGCGCGGCGCTGATCACCACGGCAATGTGGTTCAACAAGGACGACGTGGTGCTGCAGCGCTACGACATCGTGACCACGCAATCCGTTTCCGGCCTCAAGGTGGACGCGCCGGTGCGCTACCGCGGGGTGGAGGTGGGCCGCGTGTCCGACATCCGCATCGAGCCGGGCCCGGGCGGCCGCATCCGCATCGAGCTCGGCGTGCGGCCCGACACTCCGGTGACCAAGGGCACCTACGCCCAGCTCGGCTACCAGGGCGTCACCGGCCTGGCGCTGGTCACGCTCAACGACAACGGCGCCTCGCCCGAGCCGCTGCGCTCCAAGGGCAGGCAGGTGGCGCAACTGCCGCTGCGCGCTTCGCTGCTGGACGATGGCGAAGACCTGCTCGGCTCGGTGTCCGAGATCGCCGACCGCCTCAATAGCCTGCTCGACGACGACAACCAGGCCATGGTGAAGCGCACGCTCGCCGGGCTGGAGCGGGTGAGCCGCAGCACCTCGCAACTGGCCGAGCGCCTCGGCTCGGAGGCCGGCGGCGTGCCGGCGCTGGTGGCCGACGCGCGCGCCGCCATCCGCGACGCGCGCGCCACGGCGGCCAAGGCGGATACGCTGCTCGCCAGCCTGAACGCGCTGTCGGCGCGGGTGGACGAGCGGCTGGAAGTGGTGGGCCGCGTGAGCAACACCGTTGACGACGTGGGTGGCACGGCGCGCGCCTTCAACGACGAGACGCTGCCGCGGCTGAACGCCCTGGTGGACGAACTGAGCCATGAGACGCGCGCCCTCGACCGGCTGCTCAACACCATCGGCGAGCACCCGCAGAGCATTGTGTTCGGCGCTCCGCCGCGGCGGCCGGGGCCGGGCGAGCCGGGCTACGGAGCAACGCGATGAGCCGCGCCGCGCGCGCGGTTTCTTCGGCCATGGTGCTGGTCGTCGTGTTGATCACAGCGCTGGCCGGCTGCGCGCTCGGACCCGCGGCCGGCGACCCGGTGACCTACGACCTCAGGCCGGCGTCCGCCAAGGGCGCAGAAGCGAAAATGCGCCCGGCCGTGCTGGTGCCCGACGTGGCCGCGCCGACCTGGATGGACACGCCGGCGATTTTCTACCGCCTGGCCTATCGCGACGAGGCCCGTCCCCAGGCTTACTCGGGCAGCCGCTGGGTCATGCCTCCGGCCACCCTGTTCACCAACCGCCTGCGGCAGAAAGTGGCGGCGGCCAGTTCCGGCGGCGTGGTGGTGCCGTCCGACGGCGTCCGCGCGCCGTACACGCTGCGGCTGGAAATCGAGGATTTCTCGCAGGTGTTCGAGACCGAATCGAAAAGCCACGCCGCGTTGCGGCTGCGGGCCTCGGTGCTGAACAGCCGCAGCCTGGTGGCCCAGAAAAACTTCACCGTCGACCTGCCCGCCGCCCGGCCCGACGCCGAGGGCGGGGTGCGCGCCCTGACGGCGGCTTCGGAACAGGCTATTGAGCAGGTCATCGACTGGGCGGCCGGCCACATCAGATAGGACCGGTGTCAATCCCAAGCCGCATCGCAACACACTGTCGGATTTACAATTTTCCACGGAGACTTGGCGGCCGCTCTCGGGTAAAATAGCGGCCTTTCCGCGCCTCTGGGCGCGGACTTTCTGGAACCCGGAACGCTATGCTGACAGGCAGTCTGGTCGCGATCATCACGCCGATGTTCGATGACGGCCGGCTCGACTATGCGCGCTTTCGCGCCCTGATCGACTTCCACGTCGCCGAAGGCACCGACGGCATCGTGGTGGTCGGCACCACGGGCGAGTCGCCCACGGTGAACGTCGACGAGCACAAGGAATTGATCCGCGTGGCGGTGGAGCACGCCGCCGGACGCATTCCCGTCATCGCCGGCACCGGCGCCAACTCCACGGTCGAAGCCATCGAATTGACGGCCTCGGCCAAGAAAGCCGGCGCCGCGGCCTCGCTGTCGGTGGTTCCCTACTACAACAAGCCTTCGCAGGACGGCCTGTACCGGCATTTCCGCGCCATCGCCGAAGCGGTGGACATCCCCGTCATCCTGTACAACGTGCCCGGCCGCACGGTTGCGGACATGTCCAACGACACCGTGCTGCGCCTGGCCGAGATCCCCAACATCGTGGGCATCAAGGACGCCACCGCCAGCATTGAGCGCGGCACGGAATTGCTCGCGCGCGCCCCGGCCACATTCGCCTGCTACAGCGGCGACGACGTGACGGCGCTGGCGCTCATGCTGCTGGGTGCGAAGGGCGTCATTTCCGTCACGGCCAACGTCGCCCCTCGGCTCATGCACGAGATGTGCGCGGCCGCGCTGGCAGGGGAAGTGGGCCGTGCGCGCGACATCAATTTCAAGCTGCTCGGCCTGCATCGCAAGCTGTTCGTCGAGGCCAACCCCATTCCGGTGAAATGGGCCGCGGCCCAGATGGGCCTGGCCGGCGGCGGTATCCGCCTGCCGCTCACCCCGCTCGCGGCCCAGCACCACGACACCGTCCGAGAGGCCCTGCGCGAGGCCGGGATCGGCATCCCAAGCGGTCTGCGCGTCGTCGAAGGAAAGGCCTGATGCATACACTGAAGCGCACCGCGTCCGAGTTCTCCGTGGAAAATCCCGTCTGGCGCGGCCTCGCCGTGGCCGTGGCCGCCTGCGCCGCGCTGGCCGGTTGCGGCACCACCGAAAAGATCAACGCCCTGGGGCAGATCGACTACAAGTCCGAGGGCAAGCAGAAGCAGCTTCCGCCGCTGGAAATTCCGCCCGACTTGAAGCAGCCCAGCCGCGACGACCGTTTCGCGCTGCCCAACGCGCCGGGGGGCACGTCGGGCACCGCCACGCTGTCGGCCTACAACGCCAGCCGGCCGGGCACGGGGAACGCTTCCTCCGACGTCCTGCCGTCGGTGCCGGACGTCCGCATGGAGCGCGCCGGATCGCAGCGTTGGCTGGTGGTCAACGCGCCGCCGGACAAGCTCTGGCCGCTGGTCAAGGATTTCTGGCAGGAATCGGGTTTCCTGCTGGCCACCGAAAACCCGGATACCGGCGTCATGGAAACGGATTGGGCGGAAAACCGCGCCAAGATTTCGCAGGACTTTGTGCGCAACACCCTGGGCAAGTTCCTCGACCAGGCGTTCTCCACGGGCGAGCGCGACAAGTACCGCACCCGCCTCGAGCGCGGCGCGCAGCCCGGCACCACCGAGGTTTACATCAGCCATCGCGGACTGGTGGAAGTGGTGTCCAACAATGCCAACACCATAGGCAGCACCATCTGGCAGGCGCGGCCATCCGATCCCGAGCTGGAGGCCGAGTTCCTCGGCCGCCTGATGACCCACTTTGGCCTGGACAACGACCGCGCGCAGACCGTGCTCAGCAAGGCTACGCGCGTCGACCGCGCCAAGCTGGTGAAGGCGCCCGATGGCGGCAGCGCCGTGGAAGTGCAGGAGCCGTTCGACCGCGCCTGGCGCCGCGTGGGCCTGGCGCTGGACCGCGTCGGTTTCACCGTCGAGGACCGCGACCGCTCCAAGGGCTACTACTTCGTGCGCTACGTGGACCCCGACGCCGATGCCGCCAGCAAGAAGGACACCGGCCTGTTCGCCAAGCTGGCGTTCTGGCGTAGCGATCCCAAGAAATCGGCCGAGCAATACCGCATCCTGGTGCGCGACGCCAAGGACACCAGCCAGGTGCAGGTGCTCAACAAGGACGGGGGCGCGGACAGCTCCGACACGGCGCGCCGCATCCTGTCGCTGCTGCAGGACCAGTTGAAGTAGGAACCTGAAGCGGTGATCGCAACCGGCAAGGGGCGCGTTTCGACACAGCGCCCCTTGTGTTTTACCTCAGAGCGTTTCTTGCAAGCGATCTCCGCATGACGCGCTTCGCCTCGCTCGGCAGCGGCAGCGAGGGCAACTGCCTCATCTTCGAAGCCGGCGCCACGCGCGTGCTGGTCGACTGCGGCTTCAAGCCCAAGGAAGCGCAAACCCGGCTGGAGCGCCTGGGCATCGAGCCCGCCAGCCTGTCCGGCATTCTGGTTACCCACGAGCACTCCGACCACGCCGGCGGCGTGTTCGCCCTGGCGCGCCTGCACGACATCGGCGTGTGGCTGACGCACGGCACCCTGGCTGCCATGCGCGAACCGGATCCCGACGCGGGCCGCGACGTGGCCTGCCACATCATTGACGGGTTGACGCCGTTTTCCATCGGCGACGCGCGAGTGGAGCCCTTCACCGTGCCGCACGACGCGCGCGAGCCGGTGCAGTTCGTGCTCTCCGACGGCGCGCGCCGGCTGGGCGTGCTCACCGACGCCGGCTGCTCCACGCCGCGCATCCAGGAAAGCCTCAGCGGCTGCGATGCCCTGGTGCTCGAGGCCAACCACGATCTCGACATGCTGTGGAACGGCATCTACCCGCCGTGGCTGAAGAAGCGCGTGGCCAGCCGTTTCGGCCACCTCAACAACGCCGCCTCGGCGTCGCTGCTGGCGGCACTCGACCGCTCGCGCCTGCGCCACGTCATCGCCGCCCACCTGTCCAAGCGCAACAACACCGTGGAGCTGGCGCGCGCGGCCCTGGTGGCCGCGCTCAACTGCGAACCGGGTTGGCTGGGCATCGCCGACCAGGCCGAAGGCTTCGCCTGGCGGGATTTATAGCGGCGGACTAACCAAATGGAGTGATCGCCGGGACTGCTCTGGACCGTCTGTCGCTGAAGCTCTAAATACATTTGGGCGGTTTAGCGACGGTTATCCACCTATCGCCACGTCGGGCACGCCGCGGCCGGCTTGGCCGCCTGCCCCACGCCTTACTCCTTATTCGAGCCCGCCGCGGAGCGTGTCGACCACCGCTTTGAATGAGCCGGCCACGGTGGAGGCCAGCCACCAGCACCCCGCGAGCAAGACGGCGCCGAGGCTGACCAGCCCAAGCGCCAGTCCCGATTTTGCAAGGTAAATCAGCCGCTCCTTTTGCAAGCATTCCTCCGTCCGGTGCCCGACTTCAGGCCAGCATACTGATGACAGGCGATTTGAAGGCCGTTCCGGTGGCTTTTTCCCGTCTGCCGATCGGCTTAATCTGCTCCGCCAGGCGCTCCGAGGCGCCGGGCACGCTCCCGGGCCCGAGCCGCCTCTAGGGTTCACACAGCGCGCCGAGGCCCACGATGATGAGATTGGGATTCAATGCAGGGTCGGGATTGAAATCCTTTCCGACCGAGCGTATGTGCTCCACGATCTTTTTACGCATGGCCATGAGCACGGGCGCTTCGGCCCTGACGCACGCCGCTACGACACTCTGGGCGACCATGACGATCATTTTCCGGGAGCGCTGGCCTGTGGACCCCGATTGCGCCAGGGGCCAGGTTGCGGT
>DATNCF010000218.1:0-4607 GCA_035571675.1 Burkholderiales bacterium
CAGGGTGCCCGGCGCGGCGGGCTTGTGGCGGGACCTCACCGACAACGTGAACCAGCTCGCGGCCAACCTGACCAGCCAGGTGCGCGCCATCGCCGAGGTGGCAACCGCGGTGGCCAAGGGCGACCTCACGCGCTCCATCGCGGTCGAGGCCATGGGCGAGGTGGCGGTTCTGAAGGACAACATCAACCAGATGATCCGCAACCTGAAGGAGACCATCCTCAAGAACAACGAGCAGGATTGGCTGAAGACCAATCTGGCCAAGTTCACGCGCATGCTGCAGGGCCACGGCGACCTGGTCGCGGTGGCGCGGCTGATCATGTCGGAACTGGCGCCGCTGGTGCACGCCCAGCACGGGCTGTTCTACGTGCCGGCGGCGCGGCGTCCCGAGGACGAGCCGTGCCTGGAGCTGCTCGCCAGCTATGCGCGGATGCCCAAGAGCACGTCCCGCCTGGTGCGCTACGGCGACGGCCTGGTGGGGCAATGCGCGCTGGAAAAGAAGTCGATTCTCATGGAAGATGTCCCCGAGGACTTCCTGCGCGTGAGCACCGGCCTGGGTTCGGTGAAGCCGGCCAACATCATCGTGCTGCCCGTGGTGTTCGAGGGCGAGGTCAAGGCCGTGGTGGAACTCGCCGCGCTGAAGAAGTTCAGCGAGTCGCACCTGTCCTTCCTCAGCCAGCTCACCGAAACCATCGGCGTGGTGTTCAACACCATCGAAGCCAACATGCGCACCCAGACCTTGCTCGAGCAATCCCAGACGCTGACCAGGGAACTGCAGGTCCAGCAGCTCGAGCTCAAGGAGACCAACGACCGGCTGGAGCTGCAGGCGCAGAACCTGCAGAACTCCGAGGGCCTGCTGAAAAGCCAGCAGGAGGAGCTGCAGCGCACCAACGAGGAGCTCCAGGACAAGGCGCGGCTGCTGTCGGAGCAGATGCGCCAGGTGGAACTCAAGAACCGCGAGGTGGAGCAGGCGCGCGCGGCGCTGGAGGAGAAGGCCGAGCAGCTCGCCCTCAGTTCGCGCTACAAGTCGGAGTTCCTCGCCAACATGTCGCACGAGCTGCGCACGCCGCTGAACAGCCTGCTCATCCTGGCCAAGCTGCTGACCGACAACCCCGGCAGCAACCTCACCCAGAAGCAGATCGACTACGCGCAGACCATCTACGCCGCCGGGGCCGACCTGCTTTCGCTCATCAACGACATCCTGGACCTGGCCAAGATCGAGTCGGGCACCATCACCCTGGACATCATGCCCGAGCAGTTCACCGATCTGCGCGACTTCGTCGAGCGCACCTTCCGGCAGGTGGCCCAGGACAAAGGCCTCGATTTCACGGTGGAACTGGATGACGCGCTGCCGGCGCAGACGCGCACCGACGAAAAGCGCCTGCAGCAGATCCTCAAGAACCTGCTGTCCAATGCGTTCAAGTTCACCGAGGAGGGCAGCGTGGTGCTGCGCATCGGGCCCGCCGCCTCGGGCTGGACGCCCGGTCATGACGTGCTGGACGCCGCGGAGGAAGTGATCGTGTACAGCGTCACCGACACCGGGATCGGCATACCCGAGAACAAGCACAAGGTGATTTTCGAGGCCTTCCAGCAGGCCGACGGCACCACCAGCCGGCGCTACGGCGGCACCGGCCTGGGTCTGTCCATCAGCCGCGAGCTGGCGCGGCTGCTGGGCGGCGAAATTCTCGTGGAAAGCGAACCCGGCAAGGGCAGCACTTTCACCTTGTATCTGCCGCTGAACCAGGAGGCCTCCGACGACGAGGCCAAGGGGCCGCAGGCGTCCAGGGACGCCGTCCGCGCGGAAGCCGCGCCGGCCGCGCCCAAGGTTTCCGAAAAACCCGGTCTGCTGCCCGCCAACATCGTGGCCTCGGAACCCCGGCTCGCGCCGGCGCTTCCCAAGCCCATCCCGGCCGATGACCGCGCCGACATCCATCCCGATGATCGCGTGGTGCTGATCGTCGAGGACGACGCGCGTTTCGCCGCCATCCTGCTGGACGTGGCCCGGGAAAGCGGGTTCAAGGGCGTCATCGCCACCGACGGCGCCCTGGCGCTCAGCATGGTGAAGGAATTCTCGCCCGACGCGGTCACCCTGGACCTGAAGCTGCCCGACACCGACGGCTGGGCCGTCCTCGACCAGCTCAAGCACGATCCGGAAACGCGCCACATCCCGGTGAGCGTGATCTCGGTCGAGAACGAAATGCACAAGTGCCTGCAGCTCGGCGCGCTTCAGGCGGTGCGCAAGCCGGCGCAGAAAGACACGCTGGTGGAGGCGCTGGCCAAGACCCGCCGCATTATCGACAACGAGGTCAAGCGGCTGCTGGTGGCGGAAGCCGACGAGGCGCAGCGGGCCGGCATCGCCTCGGCGCTCGCCGACGAGGAGGTGCAGATCAGCGCCTTCGGCTCGGGCCGCGAAGTGCTGGAGGCGCTGCGCCGCGAACGCTTCGATTGCCTGGTCGTGGGACCCAAGCTGGCCGACATGACGGCCATCGGCCTCATCCGCAGCATCCTCGAGTCGGGCGCGGGAAGCGAAATGCCCGTGGTGATCTACGACAACGGCGGCCTGGGCGAGGGCGAGCAGGACAACCTCAAGAAACTGGCCGAGATCGCCGTGCTCAAGAACGCGCGCACGCTGCAGTCGGTGCTGCGCGAGACCACGCTGTTCCTGCACCAGGCGGTGGACGACCTGCCGGTGGACAAGCGCAAACTGCTGGCCGGCTCCTACGAAGCCAGTTCCGAGCTGGCCGGCCGCAAGGTGCTGATCGTGGACGACGACGTGCGCAACATCTTCGCGCTGTCGGGCGCCCTGGAGCAGCACGGCATGACGGTGCTCAGCGCCGAGAACGGCACCGACGGCATCGAGGTTCTCAAGAACAATCCCGGCATCGACGTGGTGCTGATGGACATCATGATGCCCGAACTGGACGGCTACGACACCATACGCATCGTGCGCGGCCTGGAGGAGTTCAAGGACCTGCCGGTCATCGCCGTCACCGCGAAGGCCATGAAGGGCGACCGGGAGAAATGCCTCATGGCGGGGGCGTCGGACTACCTGTCCAAGCCGGTGAACGTGGAGCAGCTCCTGTCGCTGATGCGCGTGAGGCTGGCGGCATGAGCGTTCCCCGGGAGCAGGGCGGAGCGCCGCCCATCGCCAACATCCTGGTGGTGGACGACGAGCGCAAGAACCTGCTGGCCATGCAGGAACTGCTGGCCGGACCCGGGCGCAGGCTGGTGCTGGCCGCGTCGGGGCGCGAGGCCCTCAAGCACGTGCTGCGCACGGAATTCGCCATCGTGCTGCTCGACGTGCGCATGCCGGAGATGGACGGCTTCGAGACCGCCGAGCTGATCCGCAAGCTCAAGCGCACGCGGCGCATTCCCATCATTTTCCTCACCGCGGCGTACGAGGACATGCGCTCCATGTTCCGCGGCTACGAGGTCGGCGCGGTGGACTACATCGTCAAGCCCGTGGATGCGGAGATACTGAAGTCGAAGGTGGCGGTGTTCGTCGACCTGTACGAGAAAAGCGCCAGCCTCACCACGCAGGTGCTGCAGCGGCGCGCGGCAGAGCGCAAGCTGGCGCGGCTGAACGAGGACCTGGAAGCCAAGGTGCGCGACCGGACGGCCAGCCTCATCAAGACCAACGAGCTGCTGTCCAAGGAAATCGAGATGCGCAAGCTCGCCGAGGCCGAGCTGACGGCCGCCATGCAGGCGGCGGAGGCCGCCAACATGGCCAAGTCGGCCTTCCTGGCCAACATGAGCCACGAGATCCGCACGCCCATGAACGCCATCATCGGCATGACCGAACTGGCGCGCCAGACCATTCTCACCGCGGAGCAGCGCGAATATCTGGACCTGGTCAAGGCGTCGGCCGACTCGCTGCTCACCATCATCAACGACATCCTGGATTTTTCCAAGATCGAGGCCGGCAAGCTGGAGATCGAGCAGATTCCGTTCCGGCTGCGCGACAGCGTGCAGGAGGTGACCAGGATGTTCGCCCTGGACGCGCGCAGGAAGGGGCTGGACCTGGAATGCCGCGTGGAATCCGGCGTCCCCGACGAAATGCTCGGCGACCCGGTCAGGACCCGCCAGATCCTCATCAATCTGCTGGGCAACGCCCTGAAGTTCACCGAGCGCGGCAGCGTGGACGTGGAAGTCATCCTGGAGCGCGATGCCGGCGACGCCGGCGCAACGGTGTGCCGCTTCGCGGTGCGCGACACGGGAGTGGGCATACCGGCGGAAAAGCAGGCGGTGATTTTCGCGGCTTTTTCCCAGGCCGACAGCTCCACCACCCGCATCCATGGCGGCACCGGCCTGGGGCTGACCATTTCCTCGCGCCTGGTGGAAATGATGGGCGGCAGGATCTGGGTGGAAAGCGTGCCCGGAAAGGGCAGCACGTTTTACTTCACGCTGCGCTTTGGGGCCCGGGCTGAAGACCGCGCCGTGGCCGAAGGCGGTGTTGCGCACGCCGCCGCGCCAAGCGTTGCCGGCGCCCAGGCGACCGGCATCCGCCTGCCTGCCGAGGAGGGTGCCCGCGCCGGGGAACCGCCGCGCCTGCGCGTCGCCGAGGCGGAACGCGGCCCTGCGCAGCTTGCCGCATCGCCGGAGCCGGCCGC
>DATNCF010000219.1:0-6362 GCA_035571675.1 Burkholderiales bacterium
TTTTTGGTACCAGGTCTGGAAGTGGGCCGGCATCGTGGGCGATCCGGGCGGCCGCGTGCTCATCAATCCCCGTGCCATGCCCGGCGCCAAGTGGTTTCCTGATGCCCGCCTCAACTACGCCGAGAACCTGCTCGCCGGCATGGCCAAAAAGGGCCGCCAGTCTGACGCGCTTATTTTTCGCAACGAAACCGGTATGAAGCGGCGCGTGTCGTGGCAGGCGCTGCACGATCAAGCCTCGCGCGTTGCCCAAGCATTACGTGCCGCGGGCGTGAAGCCGGGCGACCGGGTGGCGGCCTACCTGCCGCACATTCCCGAGGCGGTGTCGCTCATGCTCGGCGCCACGGCCATCGGCGCGGTGTGGTCGTCGTGCTCGCCGGATTTCGGCGTGCAGGGCGTGGTCGACCGCTTTGGCCAGATCGAGCCCGTGGTGTTCATCACCGCCGACGGCTATGTGTACAACGGCGGCTCCTTCGACTCGCTGGAAAAGGCGCGCGACATCGTCGCCAAGCTGCCCAGCGTCAAAAAGGTGATCGTGGTGCCCTACCTGGGCCAGGGCGATCCGGCGGTCATCTCCGGCGCCGTCACTCTGGACGATTTCATCGCGGCGTACTGGCCCGGGCCCATCGCCTACGAGCGCCTGCCCTTCGACCACCCGTTGTACATCCTGTATTCCTCGGGCACCACCGGTGTGCCCAAGTGCATCGTGCACGGCGCGGGCGGCACGCTGCTGAAGCAGATCACCGAGCAGCGGCTGCACTGCGACCTGAAGAGCGGCGACACGCTGTACTTCTTCACCACCCTGGGCTGGATGATGTGGAACTGGGTGGTGACGGCGCTCTCGGGCGGGGCCACGCTCATGCTGTTCGATGGCGCGCCCTTGGCCGAGGGCGGGCGGCTGATTTTCGACTACTGCGTGGAAGAGGGCTGCACCCACCTGGGGCTCTCGGCCAAGTTCATCGACGAGATCCGCAAGCGCGGCCTCGCGCCCATCAAGACCCACGACCTGTCCAAGGTGCGGGTGGTGCTGTCCACCGGATCGCCGCTGGTGCCCGAGGGCTTCGATTACGTGTACGACTCCATCAAGCGCGACGTGCTGCTCGGCTCCATGTCGGGCGGCACGGACATCGCCGGTTGCTTCGTCATGTGCAACCCCATCCTGCCGGTGTGGCGCGGCGAAATCCAGACCAACTGCCTGGGCATGCGCGTGGAGGTGTACGACGAGGAAGGCCGGCCTGTGCCGCCGGGGGAAAAGGGCGAACTGGTGTGCACCCAGCCCTTTCCCTCGCAGCCGGTGGGCTTCTGGAACGATCCCGGCGACGCCAAGTACAAGGCGGCGTATTTCGAGTATTTCCCGGGCATCTGGCGCCACGGCGACTGGTGCGAGGTTACGCCGCACGGCGGCATGATCATCTACGGCCGCTCGGACGCCGTGCTCAACCCCGGCGGGGTGCGCATCGGCACGGCCGAGATCTACCGCCAGGTGGAGCAGCTCGAGGAAGTGATGGAATCGCTGGTGATCGGGCAAACGTGGCCGCCCGGCGCCATGGGCGACGTGCGGGTGGTGCTGTTCGTGCGCCTGCGCGAAGGGCTCAAACTGGACGACGCCCTGGTAGCCAAGATCAAGCAGCGCATCCGCGCCAACACCACGCCGCGCCACGTGCCCGCCAAGGTGGTGCAGGTGCCCGACATCCCCCGCACCAAGTCGAACAAGATCGTGGAACTGGCGGTGCGCAACCTGGTGCACGGGCAGCCGGTGAAGAACGTGGAGGCGCTGGCCAATCCGGAGGCACTGGAGTATTTCCGCGACCGGGCGGAGTTGAGGGATTAGCGGGAAACCTGAGGCTAGCTACTTCCACGCCCAAACGGGCTGTTCCAGGTGCGCCACGCGCGTGTTGCGGCCGAGCAGGGCAACTTCGACGAACTGGTAGATGAGCGCGGCGGTGGGCGCGTGGATGAGCGTACCCACCAGGGGATAGCGGATCACCGGCCGGTCGCTTTCGGGAATGGAGATGAACTCGGGCTGGTTGTTGTGGCTGAGGTCGCCGAGTTGGATGCGGTGGATTTCGGCCACTTCGCGGGGATTGGCCGCCAGGGTGCTGGAATCCTCGACCCACACCACGATGGGCGTCATGACGTAACCCGAGCGCGTCTGGAAATCGTCGAGGCGTCCCAGCACGGCGCTTTCGTCCATGCGCAGCCCCACTTCCTCGTGCGCTTCGCGCAGCGCCGCCTGCACCTCGGTCTCGCCTGCGTCGATGCGCCCGCCGGGCAGGGCGAACTGGCCCTTGTGCGCGCTGAGGTGGCTGGTGCGGCGGGTAAGCACCAGGGCGGCGTCGCCGTGGCCGTCGTCGATCACCGCCAGGCACACCGCCGCGTGCTTGAGCGCCTTGCCGCCCGCGTTTTCGCTCCGGGTCGTGGCGCCATCGGCGCGCTGGTGTGAAAAGGCCGCCAGGCGGCCGCGAATGCTTTGCTGCAGTTCCGAATCAAAACGCATTGTCCCGCCCGGACGGCGCTGCGCGCCCGGTTGCCCCATAATTGCAAAGGTCTAATTTAGCAGGATTCCCGTGAACGCCTCAGTTCCCGTGAACCCCGCGGGGCCCACGTCGCCGGCGCGGGACGGCCGCTGGCGCTTCTGGATCGACCGCGGCGGCACCTTCACCGACGTGGTGGCGCGCCGGCCCGATG
This sequence comes from Burkholderiales bacterium, assembly GCA_035571675.1. Classification (GTDB taxonomy): domain Bacteria; phylum Pseudomonadota; class Gammaproteobacteria; order Burkholderiales; family SG8-39; genus CAIYPG01. The sequence goes on from DATNCF010000219.1 coordinate 2,686, forward strand.
GCACGCTGGCCACGCGCAAGCTGTTGTCGGAGAATCCCGGCCGCTACCGCGACGCCGCCGTGGCCGCCATTCGCGAACTGCTGGATCTCTCGGGTACGCAACCCATTCCCGCCGGCCGCATCGACGCCGTGCGCATGGGCTCCACGGTGGCCACCAATGCACTGCTCGAGCGCAAGGGCGAGCGCACGGCGCTGTTCATCACGCGCGGCTTCGCCGACGCGCTGCGCATCGCCTATCAGAACCGTCCGCGCATTTTCGACCGGCACATCGTGCTGCCGCCCATGCTGTACTCGGAGGTGTTCGAGATCGACGAGCGCATGGGCGCACACGGCGAGGTGGTGGCGGCGCTCGATCGGGAAGGCGCGCGCGCCATGCTGGCGCGCGCCCGCGCGGCCGGCTGCAACGCCGCGGCCATCGCCTTCATGCACGGCTACCGCTATCCCGTCCACGAGCAGGCCGTGGCCGAGCTGGCGCGCGAAGCTGGCTTCGCGCAGGTGTCGGTATCGCACCAGGTGAGTCCGCTCATGAAGCTGGTGGGCCGCGGCGACACCACGGTGGTGGATGCCTATCTTTCACCGGTGCTGCGCCGCTACGTTGAGCAGGTGGCGGGCGAACTGGGCGGCGCGCGGCTGCTGTTCATGCAGTCCAACGGCGGCCTGGCCCAGGCCAGCCGCTTCCAGGGCAAGGACGCCATCCTGTCGGGCCCGGCGGGCGGCATGGTGGGCGCGGTGAACGCGGCGCGGGCCGCGGGCTTCGAACGCATCATCGGCTTCGACATGGGCGGCACCTCCACCGATGTGTCGCACTTCGCCGGGGAACTGGAGCGCGACTTCGAGACCGAGGTGGCGGGCGTGCGCATGCGCGCGCCCATGCTGCGCATCCACACCGTGGCCGCGGGCGGCGGCTCCATCCTGCATTTCGACGGCGCGCGCTACCGCGTGGGGCCGGACTCGGCCGGCGCCGATCCGGGACCGGCCTGCTACCGCCGCGGGGGACCGCTTAGCGTTACCGATGCGAATGTGATGCTGGGCAAGGTTCAGCCGGAATTCTTTCCTGCCATTTTTGGCCCGGGAGGGGACCAGCGGCTGGACGAGGCGAGGGTGCGCCAAGACTTCGAAGCCCTCGCGCGCAAGACCGGCGACGGGCGCAGCCCGGAGCAGGTGGCCCAGGGCTTCATCGACATCGCCGTGGGCAACATGGCGCGCGCCATCAAGCGCATCTCGGTGCAGCGCGGCCACGATGTCACCGGCTACGTACTGTGCTGCTTCGGCGGGGCCGCGGGACAGCACGCCTGCGGGGTGGCCGACGAGCTGGGCATGACGAAGGTGTTCATCCATCCGCTGGCGGGCGTGCTGTCGGCCTATGGAATGGGGCTGGCAGAGCAGACGGTGATACGGCAACAAACAGTAGAAGTTGCTCTGGCGCCGGAGAGCCGGTCTGGAATAGGGGCGGTTGCCGCACGCCTTGCGGATGAAGCGCGCGCGGAGCTCGCCACGCAGGACGTGAAGGGCGAACTCATCAGGATGCGAACCCTGCTGCATCTCAAATACGATGGCACGGATACGGCGCTTCCCGTGGAGGAGGCAGAAACCACGGCCATGCAGGCGGCTTTCGAGACCGCCTACCGCCGCCAATTCGGCTTTCTCATGTCGGCCCGCGCGCTCATGGTGGAATCCGTCTCGGTGGAAGCCACGGCAAGTTCGGCGGGAGATGCATTGCCTGCGGCAGGGGCAGCAAAGGCAAAAGAAAATTCGACCGAGCCGGCACCCGAGCAGACCGTGCGCATGTTCTGCGCCGACTCGTGGCGGAATGTGCCGCTTTACCAGCGCGAAAAACTCGCGCCAGGCCACGCACTGCCTGGTCCGGCCATCATCGTCGATGCCAATGCGACAACCATTGTGGAGCCGGAGTGGCGCGCCTCCATCCTGCCGCGCGAGGAAATTCTGTTGGAGCGGATTGCGCCGCGCCAAAACGCGTCGCAATCCGATACCAAAGTCGATCCGGTAAAACTCGAAATATTCAACAGCCTGTTCATGTCCATAGCCGAGCAGATGGGCCTGCGCCTGCAGACCTCCGCCTACTCCGTGAACATCAAGGAACGCCTGGACTTCTCCTGCGCGGTGTTCGATGGAACCGGGGCGCTCATCGCCAACGCCCCGCACATGCCCGTGCACCTGGGCTCCATGGGCGAGTCGGTGCAGGCGGTGATGCGCAACAACGCGGGCATGCGCCCGGGCGACGTGTTCATGCTCAACGCCCCCTACAACGGCGGCACCCACCTGCCCGACGTGACCGTGGTCACCCCGGTGTTCGGCGATGAGCCTGTTCCCTTGTTCTATGTCGCTTCGCGCGGCCACCACGCCGACATCGGCGGCATCACGCCGGGTTCGGTGCCGCCCTTCTCGACCAGCGTGGAAGAGGAGGGAGTGCTCATCGACAACTTCCTGCTTGTGGAGGCGGGCAGGCTGCGCGAGGCCGAGACGCTGGCGCTGCTGTCGGCCGGCGCGCATCCGGCGCGCGACCCGCGCCGCAATCTCGCCGACCTGCGGGCGCAGGTCGCCGCCAACGAAAAGGGCGCGCAGGAACTGCAGCGCATGGTGGAGGAGTTCGGTCTGGCGGTGGTGCGCGCCTACATGGGCCACGTGCAGGACAACGCCGAGGCATCGGTAAGGCGTGCCATTTCAGCACTCGCCGATGGCGGGTTCGAGCAGTCCGTGTTCGAGTTGCCCATGGACAACGGCGCCGTCATTCGCGTGCGCGTGGCCATCGACACCGACGGCCGCGGCGCCGCCATCGACTTTTCGGGCACCAGCGCCCAGCGCCCGGACAATTTCAACGCGCCGGTGTCGGTGTGCATGGCCGCCGTGCTGTACGTGTTCCGCAGCCTGGTGGACGAAGACATTCCGCTCAACGCCGGCTGCCTGCGGCCGCTGCGCGTCAGCGTGCCCGCGGGCAGCATGCTTGCGCCGCGCTATCCCGCCGCGGTGGTGGCCGGCAACGTCGAGACCTCGCAATGCGTCACCGATGCGCTGTACGGCGCGCTCGGGGTGCTGGCGGGTTCGCAGGGCACCATGAACAACTTCACCTTCGGCAACGAGCGCCACCAGTACTACGAGACCGTGGCGGGCGGCTCGGGCGCGGGGCCGGGATTCCCGGGCGCCGACGCGGTGCAGACCCACATGACGAATTCGCGCCTCACCGACCCCGAGGTGCTGGAGTGGCGCTTTCCGGTGCGGCTGGAAAGTTTCGCCCTGCGCCGCGGCTCGGGCGGCGCAGGGCGCTTCAAGGGCGGTGATGGCGCGGTGCGCCGGGTGCGCTTTCTCGAACCCATGACCGCCGCCATTCTCTCGGGGCGCCGAAGCACGGCGCCCCATGGTCTTGAAGGCGGCCAGCCTGGGCATTGCGGACGCAACCGCGTTGTTCGCGCCGGGGGCGGCGTGGAAGAACTGGGTGCGTGCGCAGAGGTGGACATGCTTGCCGGCGATAGTTTCGAAATCGAGACGCCCGGCGGCGGCGGCTTCGGCGCACCGCCAGACAGAACTGCGCCGCCGAAAGCAGACTGATCCCGGCGAGAACCGCCCTCGCCGCAGAAGGCCGGCGCTCCCGGCTGGGAGGCAGCCGCGTGATCACCCACCCTTCCCACATCCTTATCAGGGGTGGCCCCCCCAGGGGGCGGC
>DATNCF010000220.1:0-6533 GCA_035571675.1 Burkholderiales bacterium
GCCCAGTTTCCCGAAGTCGGCGGGCTTGGAAAAGCGCGCCATGCCGTACACGGTGTTGCGCTCGGCCAGCTTGCGCGCGATGGGAAACGCCACCCGGCCGGCGGCGCCGGTCACGAGGATGGCGCGGCCTTCAATCACCGGCTTCGCCTTTGCCGCTCCGTTCAGCCTTTGGTTTTGGCCGCTTGTCGATCGGCCGGCAGTTCGCAAAACTCGTTCAGGGCGATTTCGCGCGTGGCCGGCAGCACGTGGTGCTGGCCGCCGCCCCAGGTGTTGAACACGGCCGAGTAGATGCCCTCGCCGCCCGCCACCACGATGACCACCTTCTCGGGGGCGGCGATGGCGTGCACCACTTCGTCGCCGGCGGGATTGTTCACGTTCCGCCCGGAAGCGCCCGAGTACTGGGCGAGCACGCTTTTGGGCGTCACCGCCAGTTCGTGCAGGCGCTGCTGCAGCGCCTCGCGCGTGGCGTAGCGCCGCGCCACCATGCGCGCGTGGTTGGGATTGAGCGCCACCAGCGTGGTGCCGCGGCCGCCGTAGGTGCTGTTCGAGCCGGCGTTGGCGATGGCGCCGGCGATGACGCGCACGATGCGCTCGGGGCCGTCGGGATCGTCGCCGTCGGGCGAGGCGATGACCGAGTGCGGCGCTTCCACGCCCACCACCGTCACGGCACTTTGTTCGGCGGCAAGGCCGCGCGACACGTGCAGCGGCGCGTAGGGGCTCGACTCCTCGGCTTCACCGAGGCAACACGTGAACTTGCCCGGCTGGCCGAGCACGGCCATGTCGGTGACGCCGGGCTGCGCGCCGCCGATGTTGGTCATCACCAGGCGCAGCGCGCGCCCGATGGAGGCGTTGGCGCGATGGCCGGGCCCGAGCGCCCCCCAGCCCGAGGCGATGCCGCAGGCCGCGCGCGCCGGACCGTTGACGATGATCACCGGCGCCAGCGCGTGGGTGGTGCTTTGCACCACGCCGAGGTCGAAGGTCTCCTCGCACACCGCGCGCACGGCGGCGATGACCACCGGAAAGTAATCCGGCAGGCAGCCGGCCATGACCGCGTTCACGGCCACTTTTTCCACCGAGGCAGCCGCATAGGAGGGCCCGACTTCGCCCAGCACCAGATCGGCGTCGAGGCCGCCGGCGAGCAGCATGCGTTCCACGCGCGCGGGCGTGGGAATGACCACGGGCAGGCCGTCGGTCCAGCCGCGGGCGTGGAATTCCTCCAGCGCCTGTTCTTCGCTCGCCGCCTGGCGCAGCGGGGATTTCAGGGCAGCGCCCATGTCAGGCTCCTTGCCCTTGCAGGGCGGCAATCAATCTGGGTGCCACTTCGCGCGCCACGCGTTCGAGGTTGGCGCTGCCGGTGCCGGCGCAGGGATGCTCGATGATGACGCGCGGGACGCCGGGCATGCCCACGGCCTTGGCGATGAACTCGCCCTGCACGCGGAATTCCTCGGTGAGCACGGCCACGGCCGGCAGGCCCTTGCGGGCCAAGAACACTCCGTCACGCACGGTGCCGGAAGTGCAGCTCCCTCAATGCCCCCACGACGCGACCACCGCGTCGCAGTCGCGCGCCACTTCATCCAGCATGGCCTGCGCGATGGGATCCACGGTGGGCTTCTGGTAGCGCTTGAGCGTGGCGCCGGGCAGCAGCTCGGCCAGCGCGCGCTCCACGTGGTTCATGAAGTTCGCCGAATCGGGAAAGGAATTGGCCACCAGCCCCAGCGTCAAGGGACGCTTGGCGCAATCCACGCGGCGCTCATACGGCTCGGGCGGCGCGGCGCGCTCGGCAGTGGGTTCCAGATAGGAAATGGTCATGGCTTCCTCCTCCTTCCTCGTCAGTGGTCCCTATGATTCAGAGTATCACAAGCACGTCCGGCGTCATCAGGCCGCCGCAGACAAAAAGCACGGCGGCTTACGGAGCAGCTTGGGCATCGGCCCGGTAAGGCGAATCCGCCAGGCCCAGCTCCTTCTCCTTCTCCGCGGCCGAGCGGCGATGGAACACCGCCATCTGCGGGGCGTCGTACTGGATGGCCATATCCATTTCGCGCCGCGCCCCGGCAATGTCGCGGCGCTGGTAGGCCAGCATGGCCAGGTTGAAGTGCGGCCGGGTGAGAAAAGGCGCGGTCTTGACCGCTTCCCGCAGCGCCTTGTCCGCGCTGTCCAGATCGCCGCCGCGCATGTACAACAGGCCCAGCAGGTTGAGCGCCTCGGCGCGGTCCAGGCCGCGCTTGTCGCCATGGTCGTCGAGGTAGCGCAGCGCGCGCTTCACGTAGTCGATGGCCTCGGCGTCGCGGCCCTGGCGCATCAGCGCGAGGCCGATGTTGTGCAGCACCGAGCCGGTGTCCGGATAGCGGTCCAGCATGGTCTTGCCGATCTCGATCACCTCGGCATTGCGCCCGGCGTTGGCAAGCGCGGTCATGTAGTTGCCGGTGGCGATCTTGGAGGTGGGTGCCTGGCCATAGCCCCAGGACCACAGCGACAGATCGCTGGCCCAGCGCGGCACGATGAGGAAAATGCTCACCAGCGCCGCTGCGCACCATGCCGCGGCCAGCAGAGCGAGGGGCGCGATGACCCTAACGGCCGCAGCGGCGGGCCGCGGCCGCGCCAGCCACGCCGCCAGCCCCACCGCCGCCGCCAGCGCCAGCATGGCCACGGGAAAAATCAGGTAGCGGTCCTGGATGACGTTGTCGGCGATAGTGAGCGGCAGCAGGTTCGACACCGGCCCAAGCGCGCAGGCCGCGCACAGCAGCAGCCAGCCCGCGCGCGGCACGCGGCGGATCAGCCACACCGCGCCGGCCAGCGCGAGCACCACGGCCAGCACCCCGGCCCAGGCCAGCGCATCGTCCGCGGCGAGGGGGGTGCGGCCCGGGTGCACCGGACCGACCAGGCCGAAGGGCCACAGCGCCACGAGCAGGTACCAGCCCAGGGTCTTGCCCACCAGCAGCCCGTGCTGCAGCAGCGTGCCGGGAATGATCTGGGTGTCGGTGTGGTACAGCCCGCCCAGCGAGGCGCGGCGGATGAGCAGGTACAGCGCCAGCGCAACGAACAGGGCGGCGTACATCATCATGCGCCGGGCCGTCAGCCACTCGGCCGCCACCGGCCGCGCGCGCGCCTGCACGGCCAGATGCCACACCGGCAGCACCGCCATGAACAGGACCGTGCTTTCCTTGGACAGCAGACCGAGCAGGAACAGCGCGCCCGTCATGACCGCGGCGAGGCGGTCGTTGCGCGCGCCGGTGTCGCAGCACAGCGCGAGGAGCAGCATGGCCGTCATCATCAGGTCGAAGCGGTCGGACACCCAGCACACCGACTCGATCAGCGCCGGGTGCAGGCCGAACAGCAGCGCCGCGCCCGCGGAAATCCACGCCGCGCGGAAGCCAGCCTGCCGCGACGGGCCCGAGACCGCTTCAGCTCCGCCGCCCAGGGACGGCTGGACCAGGCGCCGCGCCAGCACGCCCACCATGAAGGTGTTGGCCGCGTGCAGCAGCAGGTTGGTGAGGTGGAACAGGAACGGGTTGAGGTTGGACAGCCGGCCCTCGATGACGTATTGCAGCAGCGGCAGCGGCCGGAAATAATTTTCCGACACGAACAGCGGCGCGAAGATGTGGCGCGGCCACAGCTCCGGCGAGCGCAGGAAGGGCATGTCGGTGAGAAAGTAGGTGTCGTCCCAGACGAAACCGTTGCCCAGCGCCGGCAGGTAGACCATGAACACCAGCCACGCCGGCAGCCACGCCAGCAGGCGGTTCCAGCGCCCCCGGTCGGACCGCGGCAGGGATGAGCCGTGCGAGGCTGAAGAGGGGGAAGTCCCCGGCGCCGCACCTTGCGCCGCGCTGTCGCTCACGGAACCAAACTCATGCGTCGCGATTGAGGTGCGCTATTGCGCGCGGTCGGCCCACAGCCGCGCCCGTCCGATGTCGGCGTTCTCGCCCAGCTCGCCCTTGGTGTAGATCTGCACCAGCCGCTGCGCGGCGGGGCGGTAGCCGGCCTCGCCCGCCTTCTGGTACCAGAACAGGGCCTGGTTGACATCGCGCTCCACGCCGCGCCCAGTCTCGTACATGAAGCCGAGGTTGGTCATGCCCTGGGGCAGCGCCTGCTCGGCGGCCTTGCGGTAGAGGGCCGCCGCTTGCCTATCGTCGCGCGCGATGCCTCGGCCCTGCGCGTACATGAAGCCGAGGTTGGTTTGCGCCTGCGCGTAGCCCTGCTCGGCGGCGGCGCGGTACAACCTCACGGCCATGACGTCGTCGCGCGGCACGCCGCGCCCGCTGGCATACAGGTAGCCGAGGTTGGTCTGCGCCTGCGCCAGGCCCTGGTCGACGGCCTTGCGGTACCAGATGACGGCCGTGGGAGAACTCTGCTGCACCCCGCGCCCGCGCTCGTACAGGGCGCCGATGTTGTTCTGCGCCTGCGGATAATTCTTCGCCGCCGCCTTCTGGTACCAGTTCATGGCCTCGGCATCGCTCGCCGGCACGCCCCGCCCCGTCTCGTACATGTAGCCCACGTTGGTCTCGGCCTGCGCGAGGCCCTGCGCCGCCGCCTTGCGGTACCACTCCATGGCGACGGCATAATCGCGCGCCACGCCCAGCCCGCGCTCATACATGCCGCCGAGGTTGTTCTGCGCCTGCGGCCAGCCGCGCTCGGCCGCGCGGCGATAGAGTTGCAGCGCCGCAGCATAGTCCTGCGCCATGCCCTTGCCGCTCTCGTACAGGTAGCCCAGGTTGGTCTGCGCCTGCAGGTAGCCCTGGTCGGCGGCCCTGCGGTACCAGGACGCGGCGGCGGCGAAATCCTGTTTCACCCCCTGGCCGCGCTCGTACAGCACGCCCAGGTCGTTCTGCGCCTGCGCCAGGCCCCCTTGGGCGGCGGTGGTGAATTCCCGCGCCGCCGTCACGAAGTCGCCGCGCGCATAGGCGCTGCGGCCGGCCGCAAAATCAGCCCGCGCCTGCACGGCGCACACGGCCAGAACCGCGGCCGCCGCCGCGTTCAGAACAGCCTTGAGAATTGTGTCACGCATGCAGACGCGCCCGCCGAAGGATTGTATTGTGGGGATGATGCGGTCGCCCGCGTTCTCCGACGCGCCTCGCCGGAGAGCGGCGGCGGGCCGGCGCCGCTCCTGCGCATTCCTACTCAGTTCGCGCATTATAGTGCCGCGCCACAGAGGGATATTTTTGTATCCTCCCCTTCTTTTGACGCGCCTAATGTCTTAACATCCGCTTAGCCGTCGGGGCGGTGCCCTGGGCGAAAGCAAGACCTGCCATCGTGAGCGGGAGGGCCGCGGGGAATGCAGCGGCCTGGGGAGCAGGTACTTTTTCACACTTACCAGGGAGACACCATGAGCACCCAAGTCACGGCCGTCAAGCGAGTCCACGCCCAGCGTCGCAGCATGCGCGGCCAGGGCATGACCGAATACATCATCATCGTGGCGCTCATCGCCGTCGCCGCCATCGGTGTGTACAGCCTGTTCGGCAAGACCATCCGCTCGCAGGTGGCCGGCCTGGCCGGTGAAGTGGCGGGCACGGGCTCGGCCAGCGCCATCGGCGCCGCCAGTTCGGCGGCCGGCGCGGCCTTCACCTCGGCCACCGCTGACAAGAAGATGAACTCGTACAGCAACTGATCCCGCTGTAGCCACCGGGAGAGGGAGGTGGGGCATTCCCCACTGCGTGGTGTCGTCCTGCCTGCGGCGCTCTGCCGCGCGCACCAGCGCGGCAATACGATCTTGGGCCGCGGACGCCAGCGCGGCGAGGTTCCGACGGGCCGCGGAAGCCAACGCGGCCAAGCGCTGGTCCTGTCCCTGGTTGCCTCCCTCCTGGTGGTGCTCGCCCTGTATACGCTGTTCAACATGGGCGAGCAGTCCATCGAGAAAATCCGCCTGCAGAACACGGCCGACGCCGCGGCCTACAGCGCCTCGGTGGCCGAGGCGCGCGACTACAACTTCTCCGCCTACACCAATCGCGCCATGGTGGTGAACCAGGTGGCGGTGGCGCAGTTCGTCGGCCTCACCTCGTGGTTCCGCAACCTGTCGGCCTTCGGCAACGGCGACAGCAGCAACTGGGGGCGCGACTACTACGACGTGTTCTTCGACGTGGCCAGTTCGCCGCTGTCGCGCATTTACAAGAAATTCCTGAACGGCATGGGCTCGGTGTTCGGGATATTCGACGAAGGCAAGGGCGGCAGCACCTTCATGGGCGTGGGCATCAAGGTGTTCGACACCCTCATCCACGCCTACGGAATGATGCAGAAGTTCTACCACTACGGCACCGCGCTGACCGTGGCCGAGACCCTGGGCAAGGGTTTCGACGATTTCGGGAACCAGCTCAAGGCTCTCACCGGGGTGGACTGGTTCACCAGCCTGAACATCCCCATCGACGGCGATTCCGACATCATCAAGGCCAACGACAAGGATGCCAAGCTGAGCACCGTGGTCGGCTGGGGCGGCATGATTTACCACTTCATCGAGTGGTTCAAGTTCACCGAGACCAAGGACCCCAACACCTACGGCAAGGACGGCCAGGAAGCCGCGCGCTTCGCCGAGGTCACCATGAACT
>DATNCF010000221.1:0-3557 GCA_035571675.1 Burkholderiales bacterium
GGTCGCAGGAGGGGAAACGAAAATGGGCTGGACGAGCCCATTTTTTATTTGTGTCGGGCGTTTTGGCGTTGAGCAACGCGGAGAGTTGAACGGTCATGAGTCCCTTGGAAGCATTGATAGAGCGGACCCTGGCTGGCATGGGATACGAAGTTGCCGATTTGGAAATATCCAATCGCGGCAAAATGATACGGCTGTTTATTGATAAACAGCCTGAAGTACGGGAACGGGAAAAGGCGGCCGGCGCTGAACCCGCGGGCTGGTCCGAAGGCGGCATCAGCCTGGACGACTGCACCCGGGTGACCCGGCAGTTGCAGCGGGTGCTGCCGGTGGAGGGCGTGGACTACGACCGGCTGGAAGTGTCCTCGCCGGGGCTGGACAGGAAGTTGCGCAAGGCGGCCGATTTCGAGCGCTTTGCCGGATCGCAGGCGGAAATCCGCCTGCGGGTGCTGGCCAACGGCCGCAGGCGGCTGGTCGGCGTGTTGCGCGGATTGAAAGACGGGCGGGTGGGCATCGAGGTGGACGGCCAGGAAGTGGCGGTGGAACTGTCCAACGTCGAGCGGGCGCGCCTGGTGCCGCAGGTTTGAGTCGAAGGATAGGCGAGGGGCGGAAGCGGATTCGAATTCCGGCGTTTCGCCCCCATATTGTCGAGAACGTACCGAGGCTGCTGGAACAGTCCGGCAGTCTGAGCGGAGCGGGAGATGCAAGTGAGCCGAGAATTGCTTTTGCTGGTTGACGCGCTGGCGCGCGAGAAGAACGTCCAGAGGGAGACGGTCTTCGGCGCGCTCGAGATGGCCATCGCGTCGGCGACCAAGAAGCGCTTCAGCGAGGACGTGGAAGTGCGCGTGGCGATCGACCGCGACACCGGCGATTTCGAGTCCTTTCGCCGCTGGCAGGTGGTGCCCGACGAACTGGTTGAGGCGCCGCCGCACCAGATCGCCTTTTCCGAGGCGCAAAAGCAGTACCCGGACATCCAGCTCGAGGACCACATCGAGGAGCAGCTCGAGCCCATCGAGTTCGGCCGCATCGGCGCCCAGGCCGCCAAGCAGGTCATCCTGCAGCGCATCCGCGATGCCGAGCGCGAGCAGATCCTGCAGGACTTCCTGGCGCGCAACGAAAAGCTGGTGACCGGCACGGTGAAGCGCATCGAGCGCGGCAACGCCATCGTCGAGGCCGGCCGCGTCGAGGCGGTGCTGCCGCGGGACCAGATGATTCCCAAGGAGAACGTGCGCGTGGGCGACCGCGTGCGGGCGTACCTGTTGCGCGTGGAGCGCGCCTTGCGCGGGCCGCAACTGGTGCTGTCGCGCACCGCGCCGCAGTTCATCGCCGAGCTGTTCCGGCTCGAAGTGCCGGAAATCGAGGAGGGCCTGCTCGAGATCAAGTCGGCCGCCCGCGACCCCGGCGTGCGCGCCAAGATCGCCGTGTTCACCAACGACAAGCGAATCGACCCCATCGGCACCTGCGTGGGCATGCGCGGCTCGCGCGTGCAGGCCGTCACCCAGGAACTGGGCGGCGAGCGCGTGGACATCGTGCTGTGGTCGCAGGATCCGGCGCAGTTCGTGATCGGCGCCCTGGCGCCGGCCGAGGTGTCCTCCATCCTGGTGGACGAGGACAAGCACGCCATGGACGTGGTCGTGGACGAGGAGAACCTCGCCATCGCCATCGGCCGTAGCGGCCAGAACGTGCGCCTGGCCTCCGAGCTTACCGGCTGGACCATCAACCTCATGACCGAGGCCGAGTCGCAGGAGAAGTCGCGCGTAGAGAGCGAGGGCACCCGCAAGCTGTTCATGGAGAAGCTGGACGTGGACGAGGAGGTGGCCGACATCCTGATCCAGGAGGGCTTCTCCACCCTCGAGGAAGTGGCCTACGTGCCCATCACCGAGATGCTGGAGATCGAGTCCTTCGACGAGGCCACGGTGAACGAGCTGCGCTCGCGCGCCCGCGACGCGCTCATCGTGCAGGCCATCCGCAGCGAGGAGCAGGCCGAGGGCGTGGACCCGGAACTGCGCAGCCTGGAGGGCATGGACGGTGAACTGGCCGCCAAGCTGGCCGGCGCGGGCGTGAAAACCCGCGACGACCTCGGCGACCTCGCCGTGGACGACCTGATCGAAATATCCGGCATCGACACCGAGCGCGCCAAGGACCTCATCATGAAGGCTCGCGCGCACTGGTTCGCGGAATAGCCGCACAGAGGAACCGCACGGCCATGAACCGCGCGGGGAAGAAGCGTTGAACGGTTGAATTGCAGATGAGGAAGCGCGAAGCGCTTCCCAAATAGGAACACAATGGCACAAACCAGCGTAGAGCAATTTGCCGGGGAACTGAAAGTTCAGCCGGCCGTTCTGCTCGAGCAGCTCAAGGCTGCGGGCGTGAACAAGAGCGTCGCAGACGACGTCTTGTCCGAGCAGGACAAGACCAAGCTGCTCGACTACCTGCGCCGCTCGCACGGCGCCGCCGAGCCCAAGAACAAGATCACGCTGACGCGCAAGCAGACCTCGGAAATCATCAAGAAGTCCGATTCCAGCGGCAAGGCGCGCACCATACAGGTGGAGGTGAAGAAGAAGCGCGTGTTCGTGAAGCGCGACCTGCCCGACGCGCCCTCAGTCACCGAGGAAGTGACGGCGGCGCCCGAGGAGGTTGCCGCCGCGCCCGCCGTCGCCGCGCCCCCGGCGCCCGTCCCGGTCGAGCCGGCGCCCGCGCCAGAGCCCGTCGCGGCGGCTCCCTCGCCCCAACCCGAGCCCGCTCCGGAGCCCGAACCCGCTCCCGCGGTTGACGAGGAGGCGCCGGCCGAGGAGGCCGCGCCCGCGCCCCGTCCCTACACCATGGATCCTCGCCAGGCTGAACTGCGCGCCCAGGAACAGCGCCGCCACGACGCCCTGGCCCAGCGCCAGGCGGCGGAATTGGCCGAGAAGCAGGAACGCGAACGCAAGCTGGCCGAGCAGCGACGCGCCGACGAGCAACGCGCCGCAACCCCGGCCGTGGCCGCGCCCGGCGCGGCCACGGACAAGACTATTCACAAACCCAAGGTGGCCGAAGGCGCCGGCCAGGGCGACAAGAAGAAGAAGCAGGTCACGGTCTGGAAGGACGAGTCGGCCAAGCGCCGCACCATCAAGACCCGCGGCGACGTGCAGGGCGCGTCGGGATGGCACGCGCGCGGCCGCCACAAGGGCGGCGGCAACGGCGCCGCCGCGGCCGATGCACAGAGCCAGTTCAGCGCGCCCACCGAACCGGTGGTGCGCGAAGTGCACATTCCCGAAACCATTTCGGTGGCCGATCTCGCCCACAAGATGTCGGTTAAGGCCGCCGAGGTCATCAAGGCCCTGATGAAAATGGGCAGCATGGTGACCATCAACCAGGTGCTGGACCAGGAGACGGCCATGATCGTGGTCGAGGACATGGGCCACACGGGCGTCGCCGCCAAGCTGGACGATCCCGAAGCATATCTGGACGTCGAAGCCGAGCACCACGACGCCGAGGCCAAGCCGCGCGCGCCCGTGGTGACGGTGATGGGCCACGTCGACCACGGCAAGACCTCGCTCCTCGACTTCATCCGCACCACC
>DATNCF010000222.1:0-2396 GCA_035571675.1 Burkholderiales bacterium
GCTGGCCAGGGTGCGGAAGCCGTCGTATTTCAGTTCGAAGACCCAGCCCGGGTCATTGAAGGCCCTGGCGCGCGCGGTGAGGACCGCCAGGTCGCGGTGGGTGATTGATGCGCTGTCAGCCATTGGCCAACTATGCCTCAGCGGCAAAAAGCCCGCCCTCCTCCGGTTGGCGGTCCCAGCTAAAGATCACCAGTTCCTGCCGCGCCGCGGCGTGGTCCATGCCGCCGACCACATAGCTGATGTCCACGGTCTCCATGGGGAAGCCGGCGAAGGCCGCGCGGATCTCCGGGTGATCATTGATCGACAGGACCGCCTTGCCCGTGATGGCGCGCATGCTGGCCGCGATCTCCACGTACTGCGCGAACTCGAAGGGCACGCCGTAGCCCTCGGTCTGCCAGTAGGGCGGATCCATGTAGAACAGCGTGCCGGCGCGGTCATAGCGCGCCACCACGTCGCTCCACGGGCCCTGCTCGATGTAGGTGCTGGCCAGACGCAGGTGCGCGGCCGAGAGCTGCTCCTCGAGGCGCAGCAGGTTCAGCCCGGGCACCGCGGTGGCGGCCGTGCCGAAAGTCTGCCCGGCCACCTTGCCGCCGAACGCCAGGCTCTGCAGGTAGAAAAAGCGCGCCGCGCGCTGGATGTCGGTGAGCGTCTCGGGCCGCTCGGCCTGGTGCCACTTGAACACCTGGCGGCTGGAGAGCGCCCACTTGAACTGGCGCACGAACTCCTCCAGGTGGTGGCGCACCACGCGGTAGAGGTTGATAAGCTCGCCATTGATGTCGTTCAGCACCTCCACGTCGGAGGGCTGCTTGGCGAAATACACGGCCGCGGCGCCGGCGAACGGCTCCACGTAACAGGTATGGGGAGGGAACAGGCGGATGAGGCGGTCGGCAAGCCTGCGCTTGCCGCCGATCCAGGGGACGAGGGGGGATGCGGAGATATCTCGGGACACGATGGGGCCTTTGCGTGATAGCCTCCGCGCGCCTCTGTACAGGGCTGGGAGGCCTCGGCTGAAGGTCCACCGTGTGAGCGGTGGGCTGGAAGTGGCCAGCCGGGGTTCCCGCCCCGGCTGGTCGCCTCCTACTACGCTTTGTTGGCCGGCGCCCTGTAACTGTCCGGGCGCCGTGTTACTGCTCTTGACCGCTTTCTTTTTTGCGGGCTTTCTTCCCTTGCAATCCGTCCTTAGCCGGCCAGGGCCAGGATGGTCTTCTTCGTTGCCATGGGTCTACCTCCATCAAGATTGCCGGGCTTTCACGGCTGCCCGGTTAAGCCGAAAAACGGGACTATCTGTTGCCTTCCGTGCCTGTAACCTTCTCCACGGTCCGCATGCCACCGATGCCGAGGATGGAACCAAGCAGGCCGAGCAGGTCCGTTACGCCAAGGTCCGGAAACGCCGGCAACACGACCTTTGCAACATCGGGCGCGCCGTGCACCAGGCTGAAGGTCTGGTAGGTCCACAGCAGCGTGAGCACGATGGCCTTGGGCCAATAAACGAGCACCAGGGCGCCCACGCCGGCCCAGCCCACGCCCGGACGCCATCCGGAGGTCCACCAGTTCGAGGAAGCGGCTTCGACCTTGTTCACTTCAATCTGCGCCAGATTGATCTGGATGTTGTTGGTCATGCAGAATTCCTGGAACTCGATGTCCAGCTTCCGCAGCTCGATCACCTTGTCGGCGCTCATGCCGCCAAGGGCATCCTTGATCGAGGTCACCGTGCTGTCCTTGGCTCCGGTCTTGCCGGCAAGCCATTGCAGCGCCGCCCCGGCCAATCCGCCAGCCGGACCGCCCAGAAAACCGAGAATCGCCGGCGCGAGTTGTACAAGTTCGTTCATGGTGCCTCCCGTTGAAAAGTGAATTGCTCCGCGCCTTCCAGGTCCTCGGCGAACTGAGCCGCGCGCACACCGCCGGCGGGCATCTCCTCCGGTGCGTCCAGCGCGTAGCCGGCATCGATCCAGGCCGCTTCACAGAGCGCCTTGGGCGGCGTGCCCTTGCCCCACAGCCCGCATTTCAGCCGCTGGAAGAGGTGGAGGAGCATGATGGCGCCCAGGCCGGTGCCGCTGTCGCTGTGGCTGGACAGGTACATGGGCATGGGCCCGTGGTATCGCACGCGCACCGAGCCCCAGCGGGCCAGTTCCTGGCCGCGGGTGAGCCCGCTGGTCTGGCTGCGGTACTCCACCGGCTCAATGCCAGTAGTGCTGGACGGTGATGACGATCAGGTAGATCGCGCAGATCACCGCGATGATGAAGCCGGCCGGGCCAGCCAGCACGTAAGCGCCTCCGCGGCCCTCCGGATCGGCGCCGGCGACGACGCCCAGCACGGCGAGAATGAGGCCCGCGACCAGGCCGATGATTGCAAGAGCGGTCATGATTTACCCCACAAGTAGCGGCTCGCCGGACTT
>DATNCF010000223.1:0-3399 GCA_035571675.1 Burkholderiales bacterium
AGCCAGGCCGAGCTGGCGCGCGAGCCGCAGGGGCAGCGGCGCTGTCTGCGCCCCGACACCCAGGTAGCCGCGGCGCACTACCCCGTCGCGCAGCAGCTTCATCGCGATCCACTTGGCCGTGTCGATGGCGATAGCGAAGCAGATGCCCTGCGCCCCGGGGATGAAGGCGGTGTTCACGCCGATCACCTCGCCGCGGGAGTCGAGCAGCGGCCCGCCGGAATTGCCGGGGTTGAGCGCGGCGTCGGTCTGGATCACGTCGTCGATCATGCGGCCGGTGGCGGAGGGCAATGCCCGCCCCAGCGCGCTCACCACGCCCGTGGTGACCGTGGTCTGAAAGCCCAGGGGATTGCCGATGGCAATGGCGATCTGGCCCACGCGCAGGACGCCGGACTGGCCCAGCGGCACCACGGGCAGGTCCTGCGCCTCCACGCGCAGCAGCGCCACGTCGGTCGCCGGGTCGTCGCCTACAACCCGCGCGCCGATGCCGCGCCCGTCGGGAAAGCGCGCCGTGATGCTTTTGGCGCCGTGCACCACGTGGCTGTTGGTCAGCACCAGCCCGTCGGGCGAAATGGCGAAACCCGAGCCGTGGCCGGCCCGCATCGCGTCTTTGTTACGCCCGACCTCCTTGGCAACTTCGATCAGGCAGACGGCCGGGCCGACCCGGTCGACAACAGAAGACACCACGCGGGAATAATCGTCCAGCAACGCGCCGTCGGCGGCCCGAGGGGCTTTTTCCCCCACCGCGGAAGCGGTGGCCTCGTGGTCATCCAGCAGAAACTGGGGAAACTGCGGCCTTGCGCCCATGGATTGCTCCCGATATTGCAGATCAGAAACATCGGGGCGAACCGGGCCGTCTTCAAGACAGGGCCCGGGGAAAGCGCTTACTGGTCCGGCTTCTTGTCCAGTTGGGCCCGGTTGATGGTCACGCTGGAACTGCCGCGCAGGCCGGAAATGAAGGCGCGAAACTCCTGCGCGCCCGCCAGCCGCGCCAGCTCGGTCTGCATGGCCTTTTGCTTGACTTCGTCGGCCGCCACAGGCACCAGTTTGGTGATGCGATAAATGCCGTAGCCGTCGGGCGTCTCGACGCCCACGAAGGCGGGCAGCTTCGCGACATTGGCGCGGAAGACCGGGTCGGCCGCCTCGGGGCGCAGGCCGCCCGGGTTCTCGCGGCTGACCAGCTTGGCTGGGCCGAACCTGGCGGCGTCGCCCTCGCCCTTCTTCAGCGCCTCGAGCTGGGTCTCGCCCTGCTTCCTGGCCAGCTTGGCCGCCTCGGACTGGGTGAACTGTTTCACCACTTCGTCACGCACCTGCTCCAGCGGCTGCTGCGATGCCGGCTTGTATTCGGCCACGCGCGCCGCGAGCAGGGTGCCGGGCGCAATCTCCACCACCTCGGTGTTGTGGTGGTTGCGCACCACGTCGTCCGAGAACAGCGCCGCCAGCACCTTGGGGTTGTTCAGCACCTGCGCCGGCGACGACTGGCGCGTGGTCCACCCCGCCTGCTGGATGGTGAGCTTGTACTTGTCGGCGGCGGATTTGAGCGAATCGGAATCCTGGAACACCAGGTTGCCGAAGTCGTCCGCGGCCTGGGCAAAGCGCTTGCCCGCGCTCTGCTTGCGCAGCTCGGTCTCGATGCCGGGCCTGGCCTGCTCGAAGGTCTGGATCTTGGCCGGGTGGATGCCGGTGAGCTTGATGATGTGCACGCCGTATTGCGATTCCACCGGCCCGCGGATCTCGTTCTGCGCCATGGAGAACACGGCGTCGTCGAAGGGCTTGACCATCATGCCGCGGGAGAAATAGCCCAGGTCGCCGCCCCTGGCCGCCGATCCCGGATCATCCGAATTCTTCTTGGCCACGTCGGCGAAGCTCGCCGGCGCCTTCTTCACCTCCTCGAGGATTTTCGCGGCCTTCTCCCGCACCTTGGCCTTGTCGGCGTCGCTGGCGCCGGGCTTGAAGGCGAGCAGTATGTGGCTGGCCTGGCGCTGCTCGGGCTCGCCCAACTTGTCCTTGGTCTTCTCGTACACGTCGCGCACGTCTTTCTCGGGCACGGGCTCATTGCCGGCCAGGGCGTCAGCGGACAGGATGACGTACTGGGGGCGCACCTGCTCGGGCACGGCGAAGCGCTGCTTGTTGGCCTCGTAGTAGGCCTTGATGGCCTCTGGCGTGACCTGCACCTGCGACTGGAACTGGCTGGCGGGCAGCGACAGCTCGCTCACTTCGCGTTGCTCGCCGCGCGCGGCGGCGATGCGCGCCGCCACGCTTTTCGAGGCAATGGCCGACTCGGCCAAGCCCGCCGACACCTGCTGGGCGATCAGGTCGCCGCGCAGCGAGTTGTCGAAGCCGGCCGGGGTCAGGCCCTCGGCACGCAGCGCCGCCTCGTAGCGCGCCGGCGAGAACTTGCCCTCGTCCTGGAAGGCCGGAATGGACATGATGACCTTGCGCAACTGGTCGTCGCTCACGCCGAAGTTGCCGCGCACCGCGTACTGCGCGATCAGCGCCCGCGAGATCAGGCCGTCCAGCACGTCCTGGCGGATGCGCGGCGAGTCGAGCAGCGCGGCGTCCACCTTGCCTCCGAACATGGCGCGCAGGCGCTCCTGCTGGTTGCGCAGGGTGTCGGAGAACTCCTTGTTGGTGATCTTCTGCCCGCCCACCTCGGCCACGTCGTTGGGATCGCCCTGCATGAAGTGCTCATAGGACTGCACGCCCCACAACGCAAAGGGCGGCACGATGATCAGCAACAGCACAAATTGCAGCAGGCGCTTGTGCTTGGCGACGAAATCGAACATGGTTCACTCACAGGCAAACAAAAAGGCGAACCCGGGTTCGCCTTCGACATGGGTCATCGCGACAGACGGCAGGATGGATCATTGCCCAAGCTTCCCGACCTAATATCAATAACTTGGGCGAACCTGAGGCCTCGCGGGGAGGGCAAATTGTACCAGCATGGTGCGGCCCATGACGCGGCGGGACGGCGTGCGGCAACAGCCTCCCATATCGCCCTCAACTCACGGAATCCATTGGCTATTTGTGGTCCGGCGCCTGGCGCTCCAGGAAGGCGGCGAAGGTTTCGAGCGCCGCGTAACTCGGCTTGAGGCCGATGCGCTTCAAAAACCCCATCATGTCGGTGTAACGCACCAGGACGTGCCGCGTGTTCAGGCCCGCGGCCTTGTGGGCGTCATCCTCGCTGAGGAACCGGGCGTGCCAGTCGCTGTAGCGCGGCGGCAGGCGAAAGTCGAAGGGCAGCGACTGAAAGAACAGCGCATAGTCCTCTTCGGCAATCAGCGCCATGATTTTCGCGCGCGAAGGCATCCGCTCCACTTGCGCCTCCTTCCCCCAAAGCGAATCCGCGGCAGCACGGGCGAACGCCGTGAGGTACCGTTCGTGCAGTCAGTCCCCGACGAT
>DATNCF010000224.1:0-4964 GCA_035571675.1 Burkholderiales bacterium
GCCCTGGTCTGCTTCGACTTTGAAGAACTCCATGCTGCTCCCCCGCCTGCGGTAGGCTACAACCCGAGAGTAGCCTTGGCCAGGATGTTACGCTGGACTTCCGAACTACCGGCGAAAATGGTGGTCGCCCGGTCCAGGAAATAGACCTGCATGGTGGTCGCCGCCCATTCCGGGACCAGCGGCGGCTCGAGGGTAGTGCCATCCAGCCTGCCTTCCTGGTACGGAACGCTGTCAGGACCGGCGATTTCCACGAGCAGTTCGGCCGTGCGCTGGTTCAGTTCGCTGCCGCGCATTTTCAGGATGGAGCTTTTGGGATCGGCGCCCACCAGAGGATTGCTCATCATCTGGGTCAGCAGCCGCATGTAGGAAATCTCCAGCGCCTTCAACTCCACTTCCAGTTCGGCCAGCTTTTCGCGGAATTGCCGCTGCTCGAGCAGCGGACGGCCCTCGACCATGACGTCTGCGGCGATCTGCTTGGCGCGCCGGATGCGCGCCATCGGAATGCCGGTGCGGGCGCCGCCGATGCGCTCGTGCGTGAGCAGGTACTTGGCGTATTCCCAGGCCTTGTTCTCCTCGCCGATGCGGTTGGCCACGGGCACCCGCACGTTGTCGAAAAACACTTCGTTGACGTGGTGGTCGCGGTCGATGGTGATCAGCGGCCGCACCGTGATACCCGGCGTGGCCATGTCGATGAGCAGGTAGGTAATGCCGTCCTGCTTGCGCCCCGCCGAACTGGTGCGCACCAGCGCGAACATCCAGTTGGCCCAGTGCGCCAGGGTGGTCCATATTTTCTGGCCGTTGATCACGTAGGCGTCGCCGTCGCGAACGGCGGAAGTGCGCAGCGCCGCCAGATCCGAACCGGCGCCGGGCTCGGAAAACCCCTGGCAGAACCACAGGTCGAGGCTGCGCAGTCCCGGGAGAAAGGCCTGCTTCTGTGCTTCCGTGCCAAAGGCGATGAGAATGGGCCCAACCAGGTTGATGTTGAAGGTCTGCGGCGCGGGAGCAAAGGCGAGCTGCGATTCCTCGCGGAAGGCGTGCAACTGCACCGGGTCCCAGCCCGTGCCGCCCCATTGCGGGTCCCAGGCCGGCGCCACCCAGCCCCTGGCATCCAGGATGCGATGCCAGGCACGCATCTCTTCGGCCAGGATTTTCTGGCCGTTCATGACTTTGCGGCGAATGGCTTCGGGCAGGTTGTCCTCGACGAAGCGCCGCACCTCGGCGCGAAAAGCCCGCTCCTCTGCGGACAGCGCCTGCATTACGCGGCCACCTTGCCGCCGGTCAGTTCGCGCAGGCGCGGCATGACCCGTTTGGCGAACAGGGTGATGCCGTCGCGCAGTTCTCCATGGGTCATGGTGCCGCCCATCTGCACCAGCAGGTTGCCGAAGCCGCCCACGCTGTCGTAGAAGCTGCGGATCTGATCGAAGACCTGGTCCGGCGTGCCCCAGAACAGCACGTCGTTCGCGCGCTGATCCTCGGCCGTGGGCGGATTGGACATGGGCGTGCCGTCAGGCCGGGTGCGCTCGCGGTGATTGACCGTGCTGCGCGCGCGCAGGAAGCGCACATTGTCGGCCGGCATCAGCGCCCCGGGCGGATTGAGGTAACGCTGCTCGATGCGCTCCGAGGTCTCGGCGAACTTGAGCAACTTGTTGGCGCGCTGGCGCGCCGTGGCCTCGTCCGCCGCCACCGCCACGTTGGCAAGGTAGGCAAAACGGTCCAGCGGCGCCGGCCGCTTGTGGATTTCCAGGTAGGTCTTGCGATAAATGGGAAAGGATTCCCGCGCCACGCGCGCCAGCGCCGTGATGGCCAGCACGCAATCGCGCTTGGCGGCCTCGGGCGCGGTGCGCGTGCTGGCCGTGGTCAGCCACATGGGCGGATGCGGCTGCTGGTAGCAACGCGGGATGACGTTGACGTAGCGGTAGTTGAAGTTCTCGCTTTCCCAGCTGAAGGGGCCATCCTGGTGGGTGAGCGCCGCCAGCACCAGGTCCCACACCTCCCAGTAGCGCGCCGCGGAGCTCGCAGGGTTCTGGTTGGATATGTACATCTCGAAGGGCGTGCCCTTGATGAGGCCGACCTCCAGCCGCCCGCCGCACAGGTTATCCACGTAGGCGATTTCCTCGGCGATGCGGAAAGGGTCCATGCGGTTGACGATGGGAATGCCCAGCGCCAGCAGCCGCGCCTTGCGCGTGCAGGCGGCCAGCGCCGACAGGGTCAGCATGCAGGACACGGCCATGCAGGTGTAGGTGCCGTGGTGCTCGTTGACCATGATGTCCATGCCCAACTCGTCGGCGAGCTGGCATTCGCGCAGGTATTGCTGCAGCAGGCGGTGCGCCACTTCCGGCTGCGCCAGGTTGGCGGGCGGAACGATTTTTGGATTGCCGGGTATCTGGCCCCAGGCAGGATAGTAGGACTGCTCGGAGAAGTACCAGCAGCGCATGCTTACCTCGCGATGGTTTTTTGTGCCGCCCCGGGAAGCGAAGCGGTGAACGCCTCCACTTCGCGTACGAATTCCGCGGCGCGCTCGACCTGGGGATAGTGACCCGCTCCGTCGATGAGCTTGAAGGTCGAGTCCGGAATGGCCGCGGCGAAGCGGCGCCCATAGTCCGGCGTCACCACGCGGTCTTCGGCGCCCCACAGTATGTGCGTGGGCACGGAGATGCGGTGCAGGCGGTGCTTCAGCTTGGGGCTGTGCAGGGTCGGGGACCAGGCGAACAGGGCGAACGAAGCATGATTGCGCGCCAGGCGCGTGAGCGACTCATCATCCCAGCCGCGGTAGTCGGGCTCTTGCCGTTCCGCCTCGTGGTAGATCAGCCGCGCCTGTTCGTACTGGGGATAAGAGAACAAGTCGAGGATTTCGCGCTTGCGCGGCCCCTCGAATTTGGCGCCGAGGGCATCAACCAGTATCAACCCCGCCAGGCCAGCCTTGGAGCGTATGGCGATTTCGCAGGCGATCCAGGCGCCGAAGGAAAAGCCGGCCAGCACATAGTCCCGCAACCCCTGGCTTTCGATGAAATCCAGGTAGAAGTACGCCAGGTCGTCCACGCTGTTCATGAACTCGGGCAGGCTGGACCCGCCGAATCCCGGATGCGAGGGCATGATCACACGATAACGCTTGGCCAATGCGTCAAGATAAGGCGCAGCGTGCGCGGGGCCGTCGCCGGCATGCAGGATCAGCAGGTCGCGCCCGCTGCCCTGCGACCAGACTTCCAGGTCCACGCCGCTCAACCGCACGTGGCGCAGAGGTCCGGAAGCCGCAGTGCCTGCGGCCTTGATCACGGCGCTCATAGCCTCTCCTTGTGCAACGCAGAGTGTCGATGTATTGGTCGATGGACAACACCCCGGGAACAAGCATAGGATTCGGGAGCGGCCGCTGTCTATTGCATAAATCGTATGCTTTTTATTCAAATATCGGATGATTGAGGGCGCATGCATCCGCCGGTCAATTTCAGCCTTCCGGAACTGAGAGCTTTCATCGAGGTGGTGCGCAGCGGCTCGCTGTCGGGCGCCACCACCAAGCTCAATCTCTCCCAGCCTGCGCTGAGCCGCCGCATCGACATGATCGAACAGGCCCTCGGCGCCACCCTGCTCGATCGCCACCACGATGGCACGCGCCTCACCGCGGCCGGGCGTGCTTTCCTGCCCCATGCGGAGGCGGCCCTGGCCGAACTGCGCGACGGCATCGAGTCGGTGCATGGAGCGGCGCGCGGCGAATCCGGCGACGTGCGGGTGGCCATGGTGGCGTCGCTGTGCAACCGCGCGGTGTTGGGCGAACTGGAGCGCTTTCGCGCCGAATCGCCCGATATCCGCCTGCGGCTGCACACCACTACCAGCGCCGACGTGAGCGAACTGGTGCGCAGCGGCGAAGCTTCGTTCGGCATCCGCTACCGGGGCGATCCCGACCGCCGCCTGCAATCCGCCTCCATCGGCCAGGAAACCATGATGGTGGTGTGCTCGCCGCGCCATGCGCTGGCGCGCCTGGAAACGGTGTCGGTGGCCCGGCTCGCCGAGGAGACATGGATTGTCTGGCCGCTGCATCCCGGCGAACCGGACGGCGGCTTCATCCGCGTGCTGGCCTCGTACGGACTGAAGGGCAACTCCACCATGATCACCGACAGCACCATCCTGCAGAAACAGTTGATCGAGTCGGGCTTCGGCATCGGCCTCATGGCCGCCACCAGCATCCGCGAAGACGTGGCCGCGGGCACGCTGTGCACCCTGCGCGTGCCCGCCATGCGCGGCGGGCTGTCGGTGGTCGCGGTGACGCGCAAGGGCGCGCACATCAGCAGCGCGGCGCGAAAATTGATGGACCGGCTTGTTCCTGCCTATGCCCCGCAAAGGACAAGCCCGTCGCGGCGGAGCCGGGCGTGAGCGACGCCCCCTCGGCGAGGCAGGATCCCACCGGCAACAAGCTCGCCTACGTGGCCTTTCGCCAGGAATGGCTGGACCTGCACCGCGAGGAGCCGATCGACCCGGCCCTTCCCATTGTCGACGCGCATCATCACCTCTATGAAAAGCCGCGGCCGCGCTATCTGTTCGCCGATCTGCTGGCCGATGCCGCCTGCGGCCACAACATCGTGGCCACGGTGTACATGCAGTCGCTGTCCATGTACCGGCAAGACGGACCCGAGCACCTGCGCAGTGTGGGCGAGACCGAGTTCGCCAACGGCTACGCCGCCATGGCGGCCAGCGGCGTTTACGGCCCGGTGCGGACCTGCGCCGGCATTGTCGGGCTGGGCCAACTGGATATCGAGCCGGCCAAAGTGGCGGAAGCGCTGGACGCCCACATCCGCGCCGGCAACGGACGCTTCCGCGGCGTGCGTCACATCACCTTCTGGGACGCCGATCCGCGCGTGCAGCCGCCCAACCCGGAGCGCACTCCGGGCATGCTTGGGGACGCGCGCTTTCGCGCCGGCTTCGCGCTGCTCGCGCCGCGCGGACTGAGCTTCGACGCCTATGTGTGCTTTCCG
>DATNCF010000225.1:0-2746 GCA_035571675.1 Burkholderiales bacterium
ACGGCCGTCTCGGCCGTCCGCTGACGCCGAATGGCGTGCGCGCGCGGCTGAAGCGCCGGGCGCGCGACCAGGGCGTATGGAAGCGCGTCTACCCGCATCTGCTCCGGCATTCGTTCGCCAGCCACATGCTCGAATCCTCCGGCGACCTGCGCGCCGTGCAGGAAATGCTCGGCCACGCCAGCATTTCCACCACGCAGGTGTACACCCACCTGGACTTCCAGCACCTCGCCAAGGTGTACGACCAGGCGCACCCGCGGGCAAAAAAGAAGTGACCGGGCAAGGCGAAGACCTGCCGGGGGGAGACGCACGGCGCGCGCCCACGGTGTCCGAACTGTTCCTGGGTTTTTTCTCGGTGGGTGTGTCGGGCTTTGGCGGCGTGCTGCCCTTCGCCCGGCGCATGATCGTGGAGAAGCGCCGCTGGCTCACGGCCGAGGAATTCACCGATCTTTGGTCGCTGTGCCAGTTCCTGCCCGGTCCCAATATCGTCAACATGTCCATTGCGCTGGGCCTGCGCTACCGCGGCCTGCCGGGCGCGCTGGCGGGGTCGCTGGGCCTGCTGGGCGCGCCGTTCTTCATCATGGTGGGCGTGGGCGCGCTGTACATGCAGTACGGCTCGGTGCCGCAGGTCAAGTCGGTGCTGGCCGGCATTTCGTCCGTGGCGGCCGGGCTGGTGCTGGCCATGGCCATCAAAATGGCCAACACCCCGCGCGTGCGCTCCTGGATGGCCGTGTTCGCCGTAGCGGCATTCACCGCCATCGCCCTCGCCCGGCTGCCGCTGGCGTCGGTGCTGGCGGTGCTGGCGCCGGTGAGCATCGTGGCGGCCTGGCTGCGCATGCGCCGCGCCACGGGAAGCGGCTCATGAGCCCAATGAGCCCAATGAACGAATGGCAGACGCTGTACCAGCTCGGCGTGGATTTCCTGGGCTTTTCCATGCTGGCCATCGGGGGGGCCATTTCCACCCTGGCGGAAATGCACCGGTCCGTGGTGGACCAGCACGGCTGGATGACGGCGGGTGAATTCGCCGAGCTGGTGGCCTTGTCGCAGGCCGCGCCCGGCCCCAACATTCTGGTGGTCACGCTGATCGGCTATCGCGTGGCCGGCCTCGCCGGCGCCTTCGTGGCCACCACCGCCATGTGCCTGCCCACCAGCATCATCACCTTCGCCGTGGCCGGCGTATGGCAGCGCTTTCGCCACGCGCCGCTGCGCATCGCCATCGAAGCCGGCCTCGCCCCCATGACGGTGGGCCTGATGCTGGCCTCCAGCTACCTGCTGGTGCGCGCCGCCGACCAGAGCATCGCCGCCTACATCGCCACGGCCGTGACGGCGCTGGTCATGCTGTACACGCGCATCAATCCGCTGTGGCTGATCGGCGCCGGCGCGCTGGCGGGAGTGGCCGGCTTGATATGAAAAAGCACCATAACCAATCGCCAGGCAGCAAAACCAACCAGGCGCCGGCCAACAAGGCATTCGCCGACAGGAGGACGGACAGCCGGACGCCGGCACTGTTCCTCAAGGAGGGCCGCGAACGCTCAGTGCTGCGCCGCCATCCGTGGATTTTCTCCGGGGCCGTGGAGCGGACCGCGGGCGCGGTGGAGACGGGCGGGACCGTGGCGGTGCGCGCAGCGGACGGCCGCTTCCTGGCCTGGGCGGCGCTGAGCCCGCATTCGAATATCCGGGCCCGGGCTTGGAGCTTCAGCGAGGCCGAGGCGCCGGGCGAAGCGTTGTTTCGCAGTCGCATCCGCCGCGCCCTGGCATTGCGGGCCACGCATCTGCCGGGATCGGAGGCCCTCAGGCTCATCCACGCCGAAGCCGACGGCGTGCCGGGACTGGTCGCCGACCAGTACGGAAAGCTGTTGGTGGTCCAGATCACCACCCAGGGCGCCGAATTCTGGCGCGAAGCGCTGATCAACATCCTGCGTGAAGAATCCGGCTGCGACGCCGTCTACGAACGTTCCGACGCTGACGTGCGCGAACTGGAAGGTCTGGAGCCACGTACCGGATGGATCGGCAACAGGCCGGATAACGCCGATACCCGCGAAGTCCAAGGTGACAGCGGGGGGATTCTGGTCGAAGAGCACGGCCTGCGCTACAGAGTGGACGTGGCCAAAGGCCAGAAGACCGGATTTTTCCTCGACCAGCGCGACAACAGGGCGGCGATCGCCGAAGCGGTAGCGACAACGGTTCGAAGCGGTCATCCTCCTGATGTCCTCAATTGCTTCTGTTACACCGGCGGCTTCAGCCTTTCAGCGCTGGTCGCGGGCGCGAAATCGGTGACCTCGGTCGACAGTTCGCACGCGGCCCTTCAGTTGGCTCGGGCCAACCTTGATCTCAATGCGCTGGATGCCCAAAAAGCCGAATGGGTCGAGGCAGACGTGTTCCGTTACCTGAGAACGCTGCGCGACCAGGCCAGAACTTTCGATTTGATCGTGCTTGATCCGCCCAAATTCGCCCCCACCTCAAAGGACTCCGAACGGGCCTCGCGCGGCTACAAGGACATCAACCTGTATGCGCTGAAGCTGCTGCGGCCGGCCGGCTGCCTGGCCACTTTTTCCTGTTCGGGCGGCGTTTCAGCCGAACTGTTCCAGAAAATCGTCGCCGGCGCGGCAGCCGATGCCGGCGTTTCATGCCTGATTGAACAGCGTTTTTCGGCCTCATCGGACCATCCGGTGCTGCTGGAGTTTCCCGAAGGGGAATACCTTAAGGGTTTGATGCTAAAGAAGTTATAATGGAAGATTGGTATTTTGCT
>DATNCF010000226.1:0-2137 GCA_035571675.1 Burkholderiales bacterium
CGGTGACGGTCTTGCCCGAGCCCGATTCGCCCACCAGCGCGAAGCGCTCGCCTTCCAGGATGTCGAGGTCGAGCGCGTCCACCACCGGGCCGTCGCCGAAGTCCACGCTCAGGCCGCGCAGCGACAGCACAGGGGCAGGCGAGGCGCTCATGCGGCTTTTCCGCGCGTGTCCAGGGCCGAACGCAATCCCTCGCCGATGAAAATGAGCAGCATGAGCGTGCCCACCAGCACCACGAAGGTGGGCAGCGAAATCCACCAGGCGTCGAGGTTGTTCTTGCCCTGCGACAGCAGTTCGCCCAGGCTGGGCGTGGAGGGCGGCACCCCCAGGCCGAGGAAATCCAGGCTGGTGAGGGCCAGGATGGCGCCGCTCATGCGAAAGGGCAGGAAGGCGATCACCGGGGTGAGGCTGTTGGGAATGAGGTGGCGCCAGATGATGGCGCGATTGGACAGCCCCAGCGCGCGCGCCGCCGTCACGTATTCGAGGTTGCGGTTGCGCAGGAATTCGGCGCGCACGTAGTCGGACAGGCCCATCCAGCCGAACAGCGACAGCAGGATGAGCAGCAGCAGCAGGCTGGGCTGGAAAATGGAAGCGAAGATGATGAGCAGGTACAGTTCGGGCATGGAGCCCCAGATCTCGATCAGGCGCTGGAAGGTGAGGTCCACGCGCCCGCCGAAATAGCCCTGCACCGCGCCCGTGGCCACGCCGATGACCAGTCCGATGGCGGTGAGGGCGAGGCCGAAGGCCACCGAGATGCGGAAGCCGTAGAACAGCCGCGCCAGGATGTCGCGTCCGCGGTCGTCGGTGCCCAGCCAGTTCTCGCGCGAGGGCGGCGCCGGGTTGGGCGACTTGGCGAAGTAGTTGATGGTGTCGAAGCTGTAGCGGTTGGGCGGGTAGAGGGCCCAATTGCCGCCCTGGGTGATGCGGTCGGCGATGAAGGGATCGAGGTAGTCGGTGGGGGTGATGAAATCGCCGCCGAATGTCTTTTCGGGGTAGGTTACGAACAGCGGGTAATAGAACTGCCCTTCGTAGCGCACCAGCACCGGCTTGTCGTTGGACAGGAACTCGGCCCCGAGGCTGAGCACGAACAGCACGGCCAGTATCCACAGGCTGAGATAGCCGCGGCGGTCGGCCTTGAAGCGCAGCCAGGCGCGCCGGCCCGGCGACAGCGAGCGCCGCGCGGCCAGGGCCATTTCCTCCGCTGAAGGCCGGCGCGCCGGCGGAGCGAGGCCGGCCGGAGGCAGGGGCGGTGCTGAGCTCATGGGGTTCGCGCTTACCGGTTGACGCGTCCGAACTGCACGCGGGGATCGACCAGTACATAGCACAGGTCGGTGATGAGCTTGGTCACCAGGCCGATCAGGGTGAACAGGTACAGCGTGCCCATCACGACGGGGTAGTCGCGCTTGATCACCGCCTCGTAGGACAGCAGCCCCAGGCCGTCGAGCGAGAACAGCGTCTCGATCAGCAGGCTGCCGGTGAAGAAGGCGCCGATGAAGGCGGCCGGAAAGCCCGTGACCAGCGGGATGAGCGCGTTGCGGAAAACGTGCTTGTACAGCACCTTGCGCTCGGACAGGCCCTTGGCGCGCGCCGTGAGCACGTACTGTTTGCGGAATTCCTCGAGGAAGGTGTTCTTGGTGAGCATGGTGGTGATGGCGAAGTTGCCCACCACCGAGGCCGTCACCGGCAGGGTGATGTGCCACAGGTAGTCGGTGATCTTGCCGAACCAGGACAGTTCGTTCCAGTTGTCCGAGGTGAGGCCGCGCAGCGGGAACAGGCTGAAGAAACTGCCGCCGCCGAACAGCACCAGCAGGGCCACGCCCAGCACGAAGCCCGGGATGGCGTAACCCACCAGGATGGCGGTGCTGGTGGCGAGGTCGAAGCGCGAGCCGTGTCGCACCGCCTTGGCGATGCCGAGGGGCACGGAGATGAGGTAGGTGAGCACGAAGGTCCACATGCCGATGCTGATGGACACCGGCAGCTTGGACTTCACCAGTTCCCACACGCTCTGGTGATAGAAGAAGCTGCTGCCGAGGTTGAACTGCGCATAGCTTTTGAGCATCAGCCACAGCCGCTCGTGCGCCGGCTTGTCGAAGCCGTACAGCGCCTTGATTTCGGCCAGCTTCTCGGCGTCCACGCCCT
>DATNCF010000227.1:0-10777 GCA_035571675.1 Burkholderiales bacterium
CGGGCCCTCGGCCGGCGCCATTGCCCCGGCCCGCAAGCCGTGAGAACCCCGGCCCTCACGGCGCACGCGGAAGCGGGCGACCAGCGCGGCGCCCCCGCCGGCTCGAACCGCATGGAACTGCTGCTGTTCCAGGCGGGCGGCGGCGAGGTGTACGGCATCAACGTGTTCAAGGTGCGCGAGGTGTGCGAATACCGCGCCGTCACCGCCATGCCCAACTCGGCCGCGGGTCTGGAAGGAATCCTGTCCCTGCGCGGCAGCATCGTGCCGGTCATCAATCTCGCCGCCTGCCTGGGCCTGCCGGCCAGCGCCGCCGGCGGCAAGCTCATCGTCACCGAATTCACCAGCGGCACCCAGGCCTTGCATGTCGACGCCGTGGACCGCATCGTGCGCGTGGCGTGGGACGCCGTGCGCGCGCCGCGCGGCGTCATGGCCGCCGGCGCCGCCGTGACGGCCATCACGCGCCTGGAGGACGACACCCTGGTGTCCATCCTCGACGTGGAGCAGATCGTGGCCGGCGTGCTGGGCGAGGAGGAGGGGCCGGAGCTTGCGGCGCTCGATCCCGGCCGCGCGCTGCCGGTGTTCTTCGCCGACGATTCGCCGCTGGCGCGCAAGCGCATCGCGCAGGTGCTCGACCAGCTCGGCGTGCCGCACCAGCACGCGGCCAACGGCGTGGAAGCCTGGCAGCGCCTGGACGCGCTGGCCGCGCAATCGCCCGTGCCGCTGCACACGCGCCTGGGCCTGGTGCTGGTGGACGCCGAGATGCCGGAAATGGACGGCTACGTGCTCACCCGCCGCATCAAGGGCGACCGCCGCTTCGACCGCGTGCCCGTGCTCATGCACTCGTCGCTGTCCTCCATCGCCAACCGCAAGCTGGGCCAGCAGGTGGGCGTGGATGCCTACGTCGCCAAATTCCACTTCGAAGAACTCGCCAACGCCATTACCGCCATGCTCGAGCATCGCAAGGAGGCCGCATGAACGCCACCGCCATGAAATTTCTCATCGTCGACGACTTCTCCACCATGCGCCGCATCATGCGCAACCTGCTGAAGGACCTGGGCTACCACAACGCCGACGAGGCCGAGAACGGCGTGGCCGCGCTGCAAAAGCTCAAGAGCGGCCGCTTCGACTTCGTGGTGAGCGACGTCAACATGCCCAACATGAACGGCTTCGAGCTGCTGAAAACCATCCGCGCCGACGCCAACCTCAAGGCCCTGCCGGTGCTGCTGGTCACGGCCGAGGCCAAGCGCGAGGACATCGTGAGCGCCGCCCAGGCCGGCGCCAGCGGCTACATCGTCAAACCCTTCACCAAGGCCACGCTGGAGGAGAAGCTGAACAAGATCATCGAGCGCATCAAGGGCTAGCAAACACATGGGCGACAACGCCGAACTGGAGGCGCTGTTCGAGCAGGTGCGCGAGCAGACCGAGGCGGCCGAGGCCGGCAAGGCCGGCGATTTCGGCAGGGCCTGCGATTCCGGCCGGCCCTCGGCCGCGGCGGCGGGCCGGGACCAACCGGCGCTGTTCCAGCGCATCGGCGAGCTCACGCGCATCCTGCACGACACCCTGCGCGAGCTGGGCTATGACCAGACCCTGGAAAAAGCCACGCGCGCCCTGCCGGACGCGCGTGACCGCCTGCACTACATCGGTGGCCTGACCGGCGACGCGGCCAACCGCGCCCTGGCCGCGGCCGAAGCCGCCCGTGAACACTTGGCCCCGGTGCGCCTGGGCGCGGCCGGCCTGGCCGCGCAATGGGAAAAGGTGTATGCCGGCGACGCCGACGTGGCCGAGTTCCGCGACACCGCCGACGGCACGCGCGCCTTCTTCGCCGCGCTGGCCCCGGCGGCCGATTCCGCCGACCGCGAGCTCACTGAAATCATCGTGGCCCAGGAGTTCCAGGACCTCACCGGGCAGGTCATCAACCGCCTGGTGAGCCTCGCCGCGGACCTGGAGCGCGAACTGGTGGGGCTGCTGGTGCAGGCCTCGCCCGGAGCACCCGCGCAACCCGGCGAGCCAGGCGCGGGCCTGAGCGGCCCGCCCATGCCCACCGACCGCCGGCCCGGCATATGCCGCAACCAGCAGCAGGTGGATGAACTGCTGGACAGCCTGGGGTTTTGACCGGTGGCCGGCCTGGTCGACGACGCCGACGTCCTGCGCGAGTTTCTCACGGAAGGCGGCGAGATCCTGGCCGAGGTGGACGCCCGCCTGCTGGACCTGGAACGCTCGCCCGGCGACGCCGGCCAGCTCAACAGCGTGTTCCGCGGCTTCCACACCATTAAGGGCGGCGCCGGCTTCCTCGAAGCACATGCCCTGGTGGACCTTTGCCACCGCACCGAAAACCTATTTGACCTACTGCGCGCCGGAAAGCTAGCGCTCAACTCCGCTGTGCTCGACGTGGTGCTGGACGCCACGACCGAAGTGCGGCGCATGTTCGACGACATGCAAACTGGACGGGCACCGAAGCCCGCTTCCGAGGCCTTGTTGGAATCGCTGGAACGCGCAGCCCGTGGTGAAGCACCGCAACCGACCGGGGTTTCAGCAGCGACTACCGCGTCCAGGCATCCCAGCGAGCCGGATTGGCAGGCCTTCTACGACAGCATCGTCCCCCCGCACGCTCGCAAGGGCAAGGCGGCCGAGCCCGCACCCTCCACCGCGCCGGAGGCGCGGGCCACCTCACAACCTGCAAATTCATCTGCAGGTGAGAAATCCAAGCCCAGACCGTCTGCCGCACGCGGTGAAGTTCACATTGCTCCACGCGAAGCCACCTTAAAAATAGATACCGCCCGCTTCGACCATATCCTCGACCTGTCGGCCGAAATCGGCCTGATCCGCACCCGCCTGCTCAAGCTCACGACAAACTGCGCGCAGAACAACGCCCCCTTCGCAAGAGATTTGTCGTCGCTCAGCGCTGAACTCGATACCTTGGTCGGTGATCTGCAGAGCGCGGTGATGAAGGCGCGCATGCAGCCGGTTGCCCGCGTGTTCCAGAAATACGGACGTCTCGTGCGCGACCTCGGCCGCCAACTCGGCAAGGACATCGCCCTGGAACTGGCCGGCGAAGATACCGAGGTGGACAAGACCATTCTCGAAGAGCTCAACGACCCGCTGGTGCATCTGCTGCGCAATGCCGTGGACCACGGGGTGGAAGGCCCCGAGGAGCGCGAGGCCGCGGGCAAGCCGCGCCGCGCCACCGTGCGCATGTCGGCCGCGCAGGCCGGCGACCAGATCCGCATCGAAATCGCCGACGACGGCAAGGGCATGAGCGCCGAAAAAATCCGCCAGCGCGCCCTGGACAAGGGCCTGATCACGGCCGACCAGGCCGCAGAACTGCAGGACCGGGACTGCCTGAACCTGATTTTCCTGCCCGGCTTTTCCACCAAGGACCAGGTGTCGGACCTGTCCGGGCGGGGCGTGGGCATGGACGTGGTGAAAACCAACATTCGGAAGCTCAACGGCCGCATGGACATCGACTCCGTGCCCGGACGCGGAACGCGCTTCATCATCAGCCTGCCGCTGACGCTGGCCATTCTGCCGGTGCTGGTGCTGTCCGAGGGCGGCCAGTTCTACGCCCTGCCGCTGTCGGCGGTGCGCGAGGTGCTCGACCTGGCGCGCGAGCGGGTGCAGCACGTCGCGGGCCGGCCGGCGCTGGTGGTGCGCGGCGAGGCCCTGCCGCTGGTCGGCCTGGCCAGCGCTCTGGGCGGCCAGCCACACGCGCTTCCCCGTTACGGCGCGGTGGTCGAATGGGGCCAGACCCGGCTGGTGCTCGGGGTGGCCGCCGTCAACGGCCGGGACGACGTCATGGTAAAGCCCCTGGGCGGCGTCCGCCCGCGCGGCGTCGCGGGAGCCACCCTCGCCGGCGACGGCCAACTGGTGCTGGTCCTGAACCTGAACGAGCTCATCGGCGGGGGAGCGGAATAGGACGGGAACAAGGCGGGCGGGAATAAGGCGGTAATCGGTGCGCTTTTCGGGCTAAAGGATTGGAGGCCCGGTTTCAGAATCTCTCCATCGACATTCGTGCCTGAGGCGCGTATTTCCCATGTCCGGAGAGAATGACAACGAGCGCAGCCTGCCAGCCACGCCCAAGCGGCTGGAACAGGCCAGAGAAGAGGGCCAGGTCGCGCGCTCGCGCGAACTGGTCTCGTCGCTCGTGCTCATCACCGCCGCCGCCGCCTGCTGGTGGCTGGGCCCTCAGTTCGCGCGCGACCTGGGCGGCGTCATGCGCGCCGGGCTTGCCTTCGACCACGGCGGGGTCTTCGACAGCGGCAGCATGCTCACCCGCCTGGGCGACGCCAGCCGCCAGGCCCTGTACACCGTGCTGCCGTGGCTGGCCATGCTGGTGGTCGCGGCCTGCGCCGGTGGTGTCGCCCTGGGCGGCTGGATTTTCTCCACCAAATCGCTGGCGCCGGATTTCTCGCGCATGAGCCCCGGCCGCGGCCTGGGCAACATGCTGTCGGGCCAGGCGGCGGGCGAGCTCGGCAAGGCCATCGCCAAGGTGCTGCTGGTGGGCGTCATCGCCGGCGTGGTGCTGTGGTCCGACCGGGACGCGCTGGTGGCCCTGGCGGGCAGCGCCCCGCGGGCTGGGATCGCGCACGCCGGGACCATCATGGTGCGCGACTTCGTGCTCATCTCGGCGGCCACGCTGCTCATCGCCGCCGTGGACGTGCCCTTCCAACTGTGGCGCTACCACAGCAAGCTGCGCATGTCGCTGGAGGAAGTGAAGCGCGAAATGCGCGAGAGCGAAGGCGATCCGCAGCTCAAGGCGCGGGTCAGGAGCATACAGCGGGAGCGGGCGCGCAAACGCATGATGTCCGAAGTGCCGAAGGCGGACGTCGTAGTAACAAACCCCTCTCACTATGCAGTAGCACTGGCTTATAAGCCGGGACAGCGGGCACCGCGAGTTCTTGCAAAAGGACGGGACATTGTCGCGGCAAAAATAAGAGAAGTCGCGGGTAGGGCCGGCGTTCCGTTACTCGAAGCACCGCCCCTTGCCCGCGCCTTATATCGGCATAGCGAGATCGGGGCTGACATACCGTGGCAGTTGTATGAAGCGGTAGCTTTGGTGCTTGCGTGGGTGATGCAGTTGCGCGCCCTAAAGCCCGGCAAACCAACACCTAGAACGCCTAGTGACCTGCCTATACCGGCCGATTGGGGCGCGGTCGATCAGACTTCGGAAGCTGGAGCGGAATGATGTTCACGCGGTTCCAGGCCTTCCCCCATCCCCGGCCCGGCGAAGCGTTGTGCCAAGGAAACGGCGCAGCGCAGCCGGACCCCTGCAGCGCGTTCGCTGCCCCGTTGCCTTGGGGCCACGCTCCCGCGCTGCCCTTCCCCCAAGGGGAAGGGAGCAAACGCCGGCACGCTACCCCTCTCCCACAGGGAGAGGGGCAGGGGAGAGGGTTACGTGAAAACAACTGAGAAAAGGCGCTAGGAGTAATTGATGAGCACCGCTGCTGCACCCGCAATAGCTCCTCCAAAATCATTCAACTGGCAAGGCCTCGCTGCCCCCATCCTCGTCATGCTCGTCCTGGCGATGATGGTCCTGCCGCTGCCCCCGTTCCTGCTCGACATGCTGTTCACGTTCAACATCGCCCTGGCCCTGCTAGTGATGTTGGTCAGCCTCTATACAGCGAGACCCTTGGAGTTCGCGGTTTTTCCCACGCTGCTGCTCATGACCACGTTGATGCGCCTGTCGCTCAACGTGGCCTCCACCCGCGTCGTGCTCATGAACGGCCACACCGGCCCCGGCGCCGCCGGCAAGGTGATCGAGTCCTTCGGCCACCTGCTCATCGGCGGCAACTTCACCGTCGGCCTGGTGGTGTTCGTCATCCTCATCGTCATCAACTTCATGGTCATCACCAAGGGCGCCGGGCGCATCGCCGAAGTGTCGGCGCGCTTCACCCTAGACGCCATGCCCGGCAAGCAGATGGCCATCGACGCCGACCTCAACGCCGGCCTGATCGGCGAGCAGGAAGCGCGCCGCCGCCGCACCGAGGTGGCGCAGGAAGCCGATTTCTACGGCGCCATGGACGGCGCCAGCAAGTTCGTGCGCGGCGACGCCGTGGCCGGCATCCTCATCCTGGTCATCAACATCGTCGGCGGCCTGGCGGTGGGCATACTGCAGCACAACCTGTCCTTCTCCACCGCCGCCAACAACTACATCCTGCTCGCCATCGGCGACGGCCTGGTGGCGCAGGTTCCGGCGCTCATCATTTCCACCGCCGCCGGCCTGGTGGTGAGCCGCGTGGGCACCACCGACGTGGGCCAGCAGCTGGCCTCGCAGTTGTTCACCAACGGCAAGGCCTTCTACCTCACCGCCGCGGTGCTGGGGCTGCTCGGCCTCATCCCCGGCATGCCGCACCTGCCCTTCCTGCTGTTCGCCGCCGCGGCCGGCTACGCCGGCTGGCGCCGGCACCAGCCGATCGAGCCCGAGCCCGAGGCGGCGCCCGCCCCCATGCCCGTGGCCGAGAACCAGGACGCGAGCTGGGACGACGTGCAACAGGTGGACGCGCTCGGCCTGGAAGTGGGCTACCGCCTCATCCCGCTGGTGGACCGCAGCCAGAGCGGCGAGCTGCTGAAGCGCATCAACGCGCTGCGCAAGAAATTTGCCCAGGACATCGGTTTCCTCCTGCCGGCCGTGCACGTGCGCGACAACCTGGAATTGAGGCCCTCGGGCTACCGCATTTCCATGCGCGGCGTCACCATCGGCGAGGGCGACGCGCACCCCGGCATGTTTCTGGCGATCAATCCCGGCCAGGCCACCGCCCTGCTGCCCGGCAGCCAGACCACCGACCCGGCCTTCGGCCTGCCGGCGGTGTGGATCGACACCGCCTCGCGCGACCAGGCGCAGGCCTACGGCTACACCGTGGTGGACGCGGGCACCGTCATCGCCACCCACGTGGCGCACGCGCTGCAGAACAACTCCGCGCAACTGCTCGGCCGCAACGAGACGCAGATGCTGCTCGACCAGGTGGCCAAGTCCTCGCCCAAGCTGGTGGAGGACCTGGTGCCCAAGCTCATTCCGCTCGCCACGCTGCAGCGCGTGCTGCAGGGCCTGTTGTCCGAGGGCGTGGCGCTGCGCGACCTGCGCGGCATCCTCGAGGCGCTGGCCGAGGGCGCCGCGCGCACCCAGGATGCGCAGGAGCTGCTGGCCGGCGTGCGCACCGCCCTGGGCGGCTCCATTGTGCAGCAGGTGTTCGAGGGCGCGCGCGACCTTCAGGTCATGGCGCTCGACCCGGAACTGGAGCGCGTGCTGTTGCAGACCGTCCAGTCGGTGCAGGCCGTGGGCGGCAGCAACGCGCTCGGCCTCGAGCCGGGCCTGGCCGAAGCGCTGGTGTCCGAGTGCGTGAACGCCGCGGCGCGCCAGGAGTCCATGGGCGCGCCCAGCGTGCTCATCGTCCCCGAGAAGCTGCGGGTGCCGGTGCTGCGCCTGGTGCGCCGCGCCCTGCCGCAACTGCGCGTGCTCGCCCATTCCGAAATTCCCGATAACCGCACCATCCGCGTTACTTCCATCATCGGAGTGAAGTCATGAACGTTCGCAAATTCGTCGCCGAGAACAGCCGCCTCGCCATGCGCCAGGTGAAACTGGAACTGGGCGAGGACGCGGTCATCCTCTCCACCCGCAAGGTGCCCCAGGGCATGGAAGTCATGGCCGTGGCCATGGGCGACATGATGAGGCTGCAGGCGGCCGCCGACGAGCACCCGGCCGCTGCGCAGGGCGAGGCTTCCTTCGCCGAGCAGGCCGAAGGCGCGCAAACCTTCGTGGACTTCGCCCGCCAACGCCACCAGGGCCACCAGAGCGAGCCGCGCGCCGAAGCCGCGCCGGCGGTGTTCCGCAGCCCGGCGCGTTCCAGCAATGCGCAGGCGCGTTCCACCAACGCGCAGGCGCGTTCCAACCCTGCCGCCCCGCGCGTGGCGGCTGCCCCGGCCAGCATCACCACGCCCATCCGGCCCAAGGACGGCGCCAACACTCAAGAACTCATGAGCGAAATCCGCTCCATGCGCACCGTGCTGGAGACCCAGCTCGCCAGCCTGGCGTGGAGCGACTCGGCGCGCCGCGCCCCGGTCAAGACGCGCCTGGCCAGCCAGTTGCTCGAAGCCGGCTTTTCGGCCGGCCTGTGCCGCGCCGTGGCGGCGCGCCTGCCCGACGACTACAGCGCGGCGCAGGCCGAGTCGTGGCTCGCCTCCATCATCGAGGCCAACATCCGCAAGGCCGCGCCCGACGAGCTCGTCAACCAGGGAGGCGTCTACGCCCTGGTCGGCCCCACCGGCGTGGGCAAGACCACCACCACGGCCAAGCTGGCGGCGCGCTACGTGATGAAGCACGGCGCGCAGCGGCTGGGCCTGATCTCGGCCGACAGCTACCGCATCGGCGCTCAGGACCAGTTGCGCACCTACGGCCGCATCCTGGGCGTGCCCGTGCACGCAGTACAAGACGCGGCCGAGCTGCATGCCACGCTGGCCGCCATGCGCGACAAGCACCTGGTGCTGATCGACACCATCGGCGTGAGCCAGCGCGACGAGCGCGTGGCCGAGCAGGTGGTCATGCTGGGCGCGCCCGGCATCAAGCGCCTGCTCATGCTCAACGCCGCTTGCCACGCCGAGACTCTTGAAGACGTTGTGCAGGCGTATGGAGGATTGAATGCGGCCGGCGCGAACGCCGGCGGCGTAAACGGCGGGCGACTGCACGGCTGCTGCATCAGCAAGCTCGACGAGGCGATGAAGCCCGGCACGGTGCTCGACACCGTCATCCGCCACAAGCTGCCGCTGCACTTCGTGTCCACCGGGCAGCGCGTGCCCGAGGACTTGCACCTGCCCAATGTTTCGTACCTGGTGCACAGCGCGCTGAAGCGCGCCACCAGCGATGCCTTCAGGCTGAGCCAGGACGACGCCGGCCTGCTCATCGCCCCGAATTTCTCGGCTCAGGGCTTTGCCGCGAAGGGGGACGATCATGCTGCGCGCGGCTGAGGCCAACATGGCCCATGGGTTTACAAGCGGGTTTACAAGCGGGCTTACAAGCGGGATTACCAGCGGCTTCCCCGGCGGATTCACCGGCGCGCAGGTGGCGGTCTCCGCGGACTCGCATGGGCATGACCAGGCGGCGGGGCTGCGCAAGCTGCTCGCGGCGCGCGGCATGCGCATCCTGCCGCTGTTCGGCGCCACCGGCGGCGCGCACCAGGCGGCCACGGCCGCGGCGCTGGCGCGCGGCTTCGCCGAACTGGGCTGCCGCGTGCTCATCGCCGACCAGAGCCCCGGGGCGCTGGCGCAGGAATTCGGCCTGCGCACCCGCTATGAGCTCTCGCACGTTCTCGACGGCGACAAGGACTGGCGGCAGGTGGTGGCCTCGGCGGGTCACGGCATCGCCGTGCTGCCCGCGGCCAAGGGGCTGGCCCGCATTGCCGACCAGGCCACGGCCGCCCTCGTGCTCTCGGCCCTGGCCGCCTTGCCCCAAGGTCCCGACGTGCTGCTGCTCAATCTCGCGCGGCCCGACGCCGCGCACTGGCTCACGGCCGAGGCCGACTGGCTGACGCTGTTTTCGGCGCGGCCCTCTGGCCTGGTGCCCGCCTATCGCACCATCAAGGCCCTCGCGCGCGTGGCGCATCCCCGCGCCGTACGCGTGCTCGCCTGCCATGCCTCGGAACAACAGCGCGCCTACGAGTCCTTTGGCACGCTGGCGGCGGCCGTGGCGCGCTTTCTCCGCCTTGACATGCACTACGCCGGCGAACTGCCGCAAGGCCTGACTCCGCGGGGCGCCCATCCCTATCCAGGCGCGCGGCAACGAGCGCCGCTGTCGCTGCGCCAACTGGCCGGCGGCATGGACGCCTGGCACCTCGCCAGCCACGTCTCCCCGCAACGCGTTCATTCCCAGCCTCACCTGATATCAGCGGCGTCGCGTCAAGCCTCGCCCGGAAAGGCAGCATCATGGCTCTAGCAATGTACACCGCCTTCGAGGCCCCCGACCGCTCCGAATGCGTCAGGCGCTATTCGCCGCTGGTCAAGCGCATGGCCCACCACCTGCTGTCGCGCCTGCCGCCGTCGGTGCAGCTCGACGACATGATCCAGGCCGGCATGATCGGCCTCATGGAGGCGGCCAGCCGCTACCGCGACGACCAGGGCGCGCAGTTCGAGACCTTCGCCGCCCGCCGCATCCACGGCGCCATGCTGGACGAGCTGCGCCAGAACGACTGGCTGCCGCGCGGCATGCGCAAGGCGCAGCGCAAGATCGAGTCGGCGCTCACGTCGCTGGAGCAGCGCCTCGGCCGCCCGCCCGCCGAGCCCGAGGTGGCCGCCGAGATGAAGCTCAGCCTCAAGGATTACCAGGCACTGCTGCAGGAGGCGCACGGCTCGCAGCTCTTCTACTACGACGACTTCGCCGGCGGCGACGACGAGCACTTCCTCGACCGCAACAAGGTCGAAGGCCAGCCCGACCCCCAGCAACTGCTGCACGACGCGCGCTTCCGCAAGTCGCTCATCAAGGCCATCGAGGACCTGCCCGAGCGCGAGAAGCTGCTCATGGGGCTGTACTACGAGCAGGAGTTGAATTTCCGAGAGATTGGGGAAGTATTGGGAGTGACGGAGTCGCGGGTTTGCCAGTTGCATGCGCAGGCGGTTACGCGGCTGCGGGGGAAGTTGAAGGATTGGTGAGCGAACCGTTAGGCGAGCGAATCACCTAACCCATATAGCTATCCCAATTTGGACTTGGACTTGCCCCGGTTTCACGGACGGTTTGAGGTTTGATTCTCCAATCATTCCAGGGCGCGGTGGATCGAGTTATCCACCGGCGGCGTGG
>DATNCF010000228.1:0-14837 GCA_035571675.1 Burkholderiales bacterium
TGAAGCTGGCCGGAGTAACGGTTGCGCCCCCGTCTCAAGGCACCAAAGGCAGGCGCGAAAAGAGCGGACATGTTCAGTCGCGCGGAAGCTTCATCAGGTTGGCGATATTGTTCCTCTGGATCGCGGACGAGCCCCCGAAGATCGGGAACACCAGGATGTCGCGCACATAGCGCTCCATGTGGAAGCCCTTGGCGTAGCCGTACGCCCCCATGACGTACTGCTGGCAGGAGAGGACGATTTCCTTGGCGGTTTCGCAGACGTACAGCTTCGTCATGGACGTTTCGACCGAACTGGGCCGGTTTTCCTCGACCAGGCCGGCGGCGTGCTCCAGCATGAGGCGGCAGCTCAGCAGCTTGGTTTGCGCATCGGCCAGGACGTGCCGCACCGCCTGATGGCCGCAAATGTGCTTGCCGCCCTGCACGCGCTGCTGGCTGTAGGCCCAGGCCTCTTCCAGCGCGGAGCGCGCGATGCCGAAAGCAAGCGCCGGGGTGACCAGCTTCTCGACTTCGAGCGCGGAGCCGCCGAGGACGTTCCAGCCATTGTTCCAGCCCGCTTCGCCGCCCATGACGTCATCCACCGACAGCTCGGTCTGCTCGAAGATGACATCGTTCGTGGCCAGCCCCAGCGCTCCCATGGTCGGGATGCGGGTGATGGTTACTCCGGGCGCCTTGGTGGGAATCAGCACGAAGCTCAGGTTGCGGCGCTTCGCCTCGGGCGGACCGCTCCTCACGAGGGCGTAAATGTAGTCGGCGATATCGGCACCCGAGCACCAGCGCTTGGCGCCATTGATGATTATCTTGTCGCCGGAGCGCTCGGCGCGCGTCTTCACCGAGGTGAGGTCGGCGCCCACGTCGGGCTCGGACAGGCCATAGGCAAAAAGCATTCTGCCGGACAGCAGTTCGGGAAGCAGTTTTTTCTTTTGCGCCTCGCTCCCCGACGATGCCACGTTCAGGCTGCCGTAACCGGCGTTCATCACGAACATGCCGCCCAGGTTCATCATCCGCGAAGCGAGCTCGACCAGCACGGCGACCAGGCCGCGCACGTTGCGGCCCAGTCCGCCGTGCTCCTCGGGCACGGTCAACCCGCACAGCCCCAGTTCGCCCAGCTTGTAAATGATCTCGCGCGGGATCCTGTCCGCCTGGTCCCATGCCGCGGCCCGCTCCGGGGGCACTTCCTTGTCCAGGAACCGCCGCACCGTATCGCGCAGCATGCCTACTTCGGCTTCGGATGGTGTAGACATCTTATGTGGTCAAACCGCCGTCAAACCGCCGTCGATGGGGATGGCCACTCCGGTCACGTAAGAACTCGCGCCGCTGGCGAGAAACAGCACGGCGCCGTCAATCTCGGGAAGCAATCCCGGCCGCGCCATGGGCATCTGGCGGGCGACGAACGCGCGCCCTTTTTCCGATTCGAACATCGAGGCGGTGATGTCGGTCTTGAACCAGCCGGGGCAGATGGCGTTGACGCGCACGCCCTTCTTGGCCCATTGCGCAGCGAGGTCGCGGGTCATCGCCACAAGCCCCCCCTTGGACGCGGTATACGTGGCGCTGGGCACCTTTTCATTGCCGACAAGCGCCCCGACCGAAGCCACGTTCACAATCGAGCCGCCGCCCTGCGCAATCATGTGCGCGGCGGCCAGCTTGCACAGCAGGAACGGCGCCTTGAGGTTCAGGCCGAGCGTCCGCTCATAGTCTTCGAGCGACTCCTGCTCCACCGGCTTGGGCTTGTGGTAGCCGGCGTTGTTCACCAGGACGTGAATGGCGGCGTACCGCGCGACCACCGCCTGAACCAGCGCCTCGATGTCGGAGGGGCGCTCCAGGTCGCAGCGCACCGCAATGTGGCCTTGGCCGGGGAGACGGGCGACAAGCGCCTCCAGGAGCTCGATGCGGCGCGCGGCAACCGCCACTTTGGCGCCGGCCCCGGCCAACGCGAGCGCGATGCGCTCCCCCAGCCCGCTCGATGCGCCGGTGACGACGGCGACTTTGCCGTCCAGCCGGAAAATGTCGGTCATGCTCCGTACGCCTTCCGCAGCTCGATCTTGCTCACTTTTCCGCTCGGCAGCCTGGGCAGCGCGTCGACGAAGACGACGCTGCGCGGCCGCTTGTAGGCCGCGATCCGGGTGCGCGAGAATTCGATCAGGTCCCCGGCTTCGACCGCGGCGCCCGGCTTGAGCACAACCACCGCCCGCACCGCTTCCCCCCACTTCTCATCGGGCACGCCGATCACCGCCGCCTCGGACACCGCGGGATGGGCGACGAGGACCTCCTCGACCTCGCGGCTGTAGATGTTTTCCCCGCCGGAAATGATCATGTCCTTCTTGCGGTCGACGATGTAAAGAAAACCTTCCTCGTCGAAGCGTCCGATGTCCCCGGAATGAACCCATCCGTCGCGCAGCGCCTCGACGCTCGCCGCCGAATTGTTCCAGTACCCGCGGAACATGACGGGACCGCGATAGACGACCTCGCCCGACTGCCCGCGGGAAACATCATTGCCGTCGTCGTCGATGATGCGCATCTGGAGATCGCGAAAGGGCTGCCCGGCGGAGGCCAAGCGCGCCTGCTCGGCGGGCGTGCCGTCGGGGCGGTGCATGTGCGCATACAGCCCGCTGCAGTTGCCCTCGGTCTGGCCGTAAAACTGAACCAGGATCGGGCCGAACAACTGCATGGCGCGACGCACCACCGGGGTCGGCATGGGGGCGGCCGAATACAGCATCAACCGGAGGCTGGAGACGTCGTAATCGGCCACGCCGGGACTGTCCAGCAGAGCCTGGATCATGGTCGGCGCGAGCAGCAGGTAGGTGATCTTGTCGCGCTGGATGGCGCGCAGGACGGTCTCGGGTTCGAAGCTGCGGTGCACGAACACCGTGCCTCCCTTCCAATGCGTGCCCAGCGCCTGGGATTTCGAGCCGATGTGAAAGAACGGCATGCTGAGGAGCGTGCGCTCGGCGCCCGTAAGCCCTCCTTCGGAGTTCATGCTCTGCGCCAACGCGACCATCTCGCGCTGCCCGAGCATGCAGCCCTTCGGCCGCCCCGTGGTCCCGCTGGTGTAGATGAGGTAGGCGATGTCCTCGGCGCTTGAGCGCACCGGCGGGCCAGCCGGATCGCCCAAGGCGAGAAAATCCTCGTAGGGCACCGACCAATCGGGGCCGGCACCGCCCACGCACACCCAGGCCTCGACGCTTGTGAGCCCGGGCCTGACGGAGGCCACGACATCCGCGTACTGCGCCTCGAAAATGAGCACGCGAGGGGTGCTGTCGTTGACGATGTACGCCATCTCGGGCGGAGCAAGCCGGAAGTTGACGGTCGCCAGGATGAAGCCCGCCAGTTCGCAGGCTCCGTAGACCTCCATGTACTCCAGGCAGTTCATGGCGAGAATCGCCACGCGGTCCTGGCGGCGCAGCCGCGAACGGTACAACGCGCTCGCCAAGCGCCGCGAGCGCGCCGCCAACTCCCCATGCGTCAGCACCTTGCCTTCGTAGACGTAGGCCGGGTGCGCCGGATTGTGGCGCTCGTTGGCCTCGATCATTTCACCGACTGTGAGCGGAATAATCATGGCTTTCCGCCGCCTGAGGCGTTTTCAGCGGCATTCATTGTGCGTTCTCCCGCAAGTCCAAACCGCGACAGGTCTTGTCGTTCAACGCCGCACGATCAGCGCATCGACGGCGGTGATGCGCCCGCCCGAGCAGATCAACGGATTGACATCGAGCTCCGCGATACGCTCTTGCTGGTCGGCGGCGAACTCCGACAGCCGCGCCACCACCTCCGAGAGCCTGGCGATGTCCACCGGTTCGGCTCCCCGGAAGCCGGTGAGCGCGGCCTGCCCCTTGAGGCGGCTGAACAGGTTGCGCGCCTCGCCGGGCGTCACCGGCGCCAGGTCCACGGCCGTGTCCTTCATCAACTCCACCAGGATGCCGCCCAGGCCGACCACCACCAGGGGTCCGAACAGCGGATCGATGCGCGCCCCCACCATGATCTCGGTGCCCGCGGCGATCATGGGCTGGACCAGCACGCCGTTCAGCCGGGGCCGGGGGGTGACCTTGTTGGCGTTGGCCATCACCGCTTCGAACCCGGCCTTCACCTCCGCGGCGGTCTTGAGGTTGAGCCGTATTACGCCCGCCTCGGTCTTGTGCGGCAGGTCCGGCGATTCCACCTTGAGCGCGACGGGATAGCCCAGCGATGCCGCGGCGTCGGCCGCGGCCTGGGCCGATTGCACCAGCTTCTCCCCCACCACGGGCACGCCGTAGGCGGCCAGCACTTCCTTGGCTTCGCGCTCGGTCAGGGTCTTGTTGGCCGACTTGTCCAGCAGCGCCGCTGCCTGCGCCTTGGCCTCGGCCGGCGCGGTGCGTTGGTAGCGGCGCGGCTGCGCCGAGCGCCAGCGCTCGTGCCCCTGCCAGGCGGCCAGGGTGGCGAAGCAGCGGTCCACCGAGCGGAACAGCGCCATGTGCGTGTCCATCTGCGCCTCGCGCGCCCCCGGTCCTTCCAGGAACTGGGGCAGCCACACCGTGCAGGCAATTTTGTTGTGGCGCCGCGCGGCGTCGGCGAACACCTTGGCGCGCGGAATGGCCACCTCGTAGGCGTAGGGATGCGCCACCACCACGGTGGC
Source organism: Burkholderiales bacterium (assembly GCA_035571675.1). Taxonomy (GTDB): domain Bacteria; phylum Pseudomonadota; class Gammaproteobacteria; order Burkholderiales; family SG8-39; genus CAIYPG01. The sequence continues at coordinate 4,603 of DATNCF010000228.1, forward strand.
GTAGGCGGGCTCGCGCATGAGCACGTCGGCGGTGGCGTAGAGCAGGTTGGGATCGGCCGTGACCTGGGCCGTCACGTCGCACGGGTTGTTGGGGGAGCCGAATTCGGGGACGATTTTTTCCAGTTCGGCGCGCGCGTCGGGAGAGGGCTGGGGCAGGGCCACGCCGTGCAACTCGGCCTTGTCGGCGCACATGATGCAGGCGCCGCCCGAGGTGGCCACCACGGCCACGCCGGCGGTGCTGGGGCGCGGGGCTTTGGCGAAGAAGGAAGCCGTTTCCACCAGGGCCTCGAACTTGTCCACTTCCACCACGCCGGCGCGGCGGAAGGCCGCGCTGTAGGCGGCGTTGGAGCCGGCGAGCGACCCGGTGTGCGAGAGCGCCGCGGCGGCGCCCTTTTCGCCCACGGCCATTTTGTAAATGACCAGCGCTTTGCCGGCGGCGTGGGCCAGGCCGGCCGCTTCGATCAGGCGCTCGGGGGTGGCCAGGCCCTCGAACAGGCAGGCGATGACGGAACAACTGGGGTCGTCGGCGAGGTAGGCGATCTGGTCGGCCGCGTCCACGTCGCAGGCATTGCCGCTGGTCAGGCTGTGGCTGAACGACACGCCGTGCTCGGCGGCCTGCGCCAGCGAATGGGCGAGCGCCCCGGACTGGCTGACCAGGCCGATGGCCCCGGGCCGCGGCACGCCGGCGTTGGGCACGTCGGCGAAGGTGCCCAACAGGCCCAGGTTGTAGTTGATGAAGCCGATGCAGTTCGGTCCCACCAGGCGCATGTGGGCTGAGCGGCAGATGTCCACCAGGCGCTGTTGCTGGGCCATTCGATCGGGCTTGCCGGTTTCGGAGTAGCCCGAGGAGAACAGCACAATGCCCCCCACGCCGCGGTCGGCGGCCTCGACCACCACCGGCTCGACGGCCTCGCGCGGCACGGCGATGAACACCAGGTCGGGCGTCTCGGGCAGGTCGCGCACTGACGGATAGCAGGGGCGCTCGCCGATGCGCTCGTACTTGGCGTTGATGGGAAAAACCTTGCCCTGGTAGCCGCCCAGCCCGAGATTGGCCAGGGTGCGCGAGCCAAATGCTCCCGCGCTGGGGGAGACGCCCACGATGGCGATGCTGCGGGGGTTGAATGTCCGCACCAATTCTTCACGCCGGTATAAAGCCCTGCCCATTGCCGCCACAATTTCACCTTTCAAAGAATTAATCCGTCCACACGAAGCAAAACGCGTCGGCCGCGTCAAGGCACGTCGCCCAGTCATCCGGCGCAGCCGGCGCAGCCGATAATGCGCTTATATTATCCGTCCGAGCGCGGCTGGTCGGCATCGAATACTTGCGCAATCCAAAGCCCCGCCGTCCATCGGTGGTGGAAAGATGAGTGGCGCGACGACCCGCGGAGTATACGGTTTGAAGTTGCCGATGACGCCCGTAGATTCAAACATTTTTAATTCCGCCGCCCCGCTTCGCCATGAAACAGCGGTGCTGAGCGCAGCAACGCGCGCAACCTTGAACCTTCTCCTTTAATACTCATAGGTTAGGGTTATCCGTTGAGCACGGTGACGCACTGGTTGTTTCGTCAACGGTATCGCGCGCCGCTTCCACGGAAAATCCGCCTTGGCACCGTGTCCAGTACCGTATGATGAAGCGCCTGTCCCGAAGCCGTGCCGCGACAGGGATCGACAAGAGCACGGGTCGGACAGAATTGGAGAGGCGATGGAGTTCGGCACTTCAATGCCCATGTGGCTGTTGGCGAAGCTGGCGTCGGAGGACCGGTACAAGGACATCGAACGCTTCCTGCAGGCCATGGAAGATTTCGGCTTCAGCATTTTTCAGCAGGGCGATCACGTCGCCGATCCCGGCCTTTCCCATCACGAATCCGAGGACCGCTCGCGGTTAGTCTATTCTGACGTGTTCTCCACGCTTGCCTCGCTAGCGCCTTTGCACCCGCGCATGCGGTTCCTGGCGGGCGTGGTCATCCTGCCGCTGCGGCACCCGCTCCTGGTGGCACACGCCACCGCCACGCTCGACCTGCTCAGCCGGGGGCGCTTCATTCTCGGCACAGGCTCGGGCTATGCGCGCGCGGAATTCAATGCGCTCGGCATCGACATGAAAGAGCGCTTCGGCCGCACGGAAGAATCGCTGCAAGTCATCGGCTCACTCCTGCAGGACAGCAGCACGACGTTCGAGGGGCGCTATTACAAAATGCACGACGCGGCCATCACCTGCCGCCCTTACACAAAGCCACGCCCCCCGATATGGGTGGGCGGCGTGGGTGAGAAGGCGGCGCTGCGGGCCGCACGCCTGGGCGACGCCTGGTTTCCCTCGATTTCCGGGTATGCGCGCGCCAGCGGCCCGACTCCGCGCCGCATCGCCGAAATGAGCAAGGTGGCGCGGGCCGCGCGAAGCGAATCGGGCAAGCCGCCTCTGCCCGTGTTCGCTTCCAGCGCGATCGCCCTGACCTTCATGACCGATCCTAAACCACTCGACGCGGCCCCCGATCCGCGCGACCGCCTGGTCAACGGCACTGGCGGGCCGGCTGACTTGGTCGAACTGCTCATCGCCTACCGTGAGGCCGGTCTTTCGGGCTTTGTCTTCAGCTGCCACACGGAGACGAGCCTGGATGGCTGCCTCCGGGCCATCGACACCTTCGCGAACAAAATCATGCCCAAGGTCATGCCAAGGGCGGCATAACCCCGGGCAGGAGAAGAAGAGAATGGACGACTTTAAGGCAGCGGTCAGCCGCGACGGTGCTCAATCCTCCTGCAGCACGCCGATCAGCCGCCCGCCGTCCACCAGCAGGGTCTGGCCGGTCACGAACGCTCCGCCGGGCGACGCCAGATAGACCGCGGTTCCCGCGATCTCGTCCGGCTGGCCGATGCGCTTGAGCGCCGAGCTGGAGGCGCGTTTTCGCTCCAACGCGGGGTCCTCCCAGAGCGCGCGCGAAAAGTCCGTGCGGATCAGGCCCGGCGCGATGCTGTTGACGCGGATATTCCTGTTGCCCCATTCGTAGGCGAGGCTGCGCACCAGCGACTGCTCGGCGGCTTTGGACATGTTGTAGAACCCCAGGACGTTGGACCCGATCAGGCCGCCCACGGAGGAAATGACGAGCACCACGCCGTCGCGGCGCTCGGCCATCTGCGGCAGCACCATGTTGCACAGCCACAGTACGCCCTTGACGTTGGTGTCGAGCACCTTGTCCATGGACTCGTCGGGAATCTTCTCCAGCGGCCCGTAGTACGGGTTGGCCGCCGCGTTGCAGACCAGTATGTCGATGCGGCCCCAGTGCGCCAGCGTCGCCTGGACCAATTTGCGCAGGTCTTCGCGGCGGGACACGTTGCAGGGCTGCACGAACGCCTCGCCGCCGGCGGCGCGAATTTCGGCGGCAACTGCTTCGCACGCGTCGGGCTTGCGCGACGAGATGACGACTTTCGCTCCGTGCTCGGCCATGCGGATGGCGATGGCCCGCCCGATACCCTTGCTCGACCCCGTGATGAGCGCGACCTTGCCGGTCAAGTCGAATAGTGACGCCAATTGCCGCTCCCAGGAAGAATTCAAACCCACTTCGGGCGCCGCACATTCGTGCCCGCCGCCTGCAATGTTGAGAATAACCGCCGTACATGATCCTGTCCATCCATTCCCGGTGCATACGGCCGGCCGTCATGGGCGGACCCTAGATTGATCGTTGCCCCTGCAACCAAGTACAATCGCCGTCATTCGAGCCGGACGGGACGAGAGCGCATGGCGTGGGACTTCGAGACAGAAGCGGATTTTCAAAAGGAGCTCGACTGGATGGACCAATTCGTCCGCGAGGAGGTCGAGCCGCTGGATTTCGTCTTCAAGCACTACAACGATTTCTCCGATCCCAACCGCGCAAGGCTCGTTCCGCCGCTGCAGGCCGAAGTCAAGCGCCGGGGGCTGTGGGCCTGCCATCTCGGCCCCGAACTGGGCGGCCAGGGGTTCGGCCAGTTGAAACTGGCCCTCATGAACGAAATTCTCGGCCGCGCTCTCATGGGGCCCGTGGTGTTCGGGTGCCAGGCGCCGGATTCCGGAAACGCGGAGATCCTAGCCCATTACGGAACGCCGGAGCAAAAGAGCAAGTACCTCGAGCCGCTGCTCGAGAACAGGATCGCATCGGCCTATTCCATGACCGAGCCGCAGGGCGGTTCGGACCCCAAAGGGTTCACCTGCCGGGCCACCCAGGTGCAGGGCGGGTGGCGCATCGACGGCGAGAAATGGTTCTCGTCCAATGCCCGCTATGCCTCCTTCCTGATCGTCATGGCGGTGACGGAGCCCGACGCCCCGCCGTCCAGGCGCATGTCCATGTTCATCGTGCCGCGCGACACGCCGGGCATCGAGATCGTGCGGGACGTGACCGCGGGGCTGGAGAAAAGCGGAGGGCACCACGCCTACATCCGCTACACCGACGTGCGCATTCCGGCGGACCACATCCTGGGCAAGCCGGGACAGGGTTTCGTGGTGGCGCAAACGCGCCTGGGCGGCGGGCGCATACACCATGCCATGCGCACGGTCGGCAAGGTGCGCCACGCCTTCGACATGATGTGCGAGCGCGCCGTGTCGCGCCGGACCCAGGGCGAGCGGCTTGCCGACAAGCAGCTGGTGCAGGCCATGGTCGCCGATTCCTGGCTCGACATCGAACAGTTCCGGCTCCTGGTGCTGAGGACGGCCTGGCGTATCGACCGCTTCAAGGACTACCGCGCCGTGCGCGCTGACATCTCGGCCGTCAAGGCGCTGATGCCGCGCGTTTACCACGACGTGTTTGCCCGCGCGCTCCAGATACACGGCTCCATCGGCCTGTCGAACGAAATGCCGTTCGCGGCGGGCGTGATGGATTCCTTTCACATGGGCCTGGCCGACGGCCCCACGGAGGTGCACAAGGTCACGCTCGCCAGGCAGGTGCTGGACGGGTACCGCGGCACCGACCGGCTGTTTCCCGACTACCATCTGGTCGCGCGCCGCGACGCGGCGCTGCGCAAGTACGCCGGCGTCCTGGAACGCGAAATCGGCAACCTGTGACCTCCGCCCCCCTCGCGCCGGCCGGGGAGGCGCACCGCTTCGACGAAGGGGCGCTCCTTCGGTACCTGCAAGGCCTGCTGCCCGGCTTCGACGGTGCCGTCGAAATCCGCAAAATCGGCATCGGCCAGTCCAATCCCACCTATACGCTTCAAACGCGGCAAGGCCGGTACGTGCTGCGCAAGCGGCCCGCGGGCAACCTGCTGCCGTCGGCGCATGCGGTGGACCGCGAATTCCAGGTGATGCGTGCCCTCGCCGACTCCGGCGTGCCCGTCCCCAAGGTCCATCTGCTGTGCACCGATGAAAGCGTGATCGGGGAAATGTTCTACGTGATGGAGCACGTCGCGGGCAGGACGCTCCTGGACCCGCGACTCGCCGAGGTCGAGCGCGCCCAAAGGGCGCCGATGTACGCGGAGCTGGCCAAGGTGCTGGCGCGGCTTCACGCCGTGGACTTCCGCCAAGCGGGATTGCAGGGCTTCGGGCGGCCCGAAAATTACGTCGCGCGGCAGGTCGAGCGCTGGTCGAAACAGTATGAAGCCTCGCGGGTCGAGGCAAACGAACACATGGAGCGCCTGATGAGCTGGCTTCGCGAGCACGTGCCGGCGCGCGACGAAGCGGCCATCGTTCACGGCGACTACCAGACCCACAACGTCCTGTTCCATCCCACGGGCACGGACATCACCGCCGTGGTCGATTGGGAGCTTTCGACCATTGGGCACCCCATGGCCGACCTGGCCTACTGCTGCCTGCCCTACTACGCCGCGCCCGACGACGCGCGCGGGTTCCGCGGTGAAACCCCGGCCTCCCTGGGCCTGCCGTCCGTAGAGGAGTTCGTTGCGGCCTATTGCCGCGAGAGCGGCAGGGACGCCCCCGGCGACTGGCTGTTCTTCATCATATTTTCGCTGTTCCGCCAGGCGGCCATACGCGCCGGCGTCTACAAGCGGGCGCTGCAGGGCAGCGCGTCCAGCGACCTGGGCCTCGAAGTCGGCGCGCGCTACCGCATGAGCGCGCAGCGGGGCTGGGAGCTCGCGCGGGCGCTCACCGGCGGCAAGGACGGGATATCACCATGACGCAAGGCGCAGCCCCGAATGCTCCGCTGATGGAGCGGGCGCGCGAACTGGCGCCGCTCATCGAAAGCCGCGCCGCCGCGGGCGAACACGACCGCCGCTTGAGCGAGGAGGTGGTCCAGGGCTTGCGCGACGCGGAATTGTTCTGGATGACGGTTCCCCGGCCGCTCGGCGGCGCGGACGTCGATCTGGTCACGGCCATCGAAGTCCTGGAGGAAGTCAGCCGCGGCGACGGATCCACCGGCTGGGCCCTGATGACCGGCGCGCTCGCCACCGGCGCGGCGGCCTGCTCCCTGCCGGACGCGGGCGTGGAGGCCCTTTTCGGTGGCGGCCGCAAGCCCATCGTCGCTGGCATGTCGGCCGCGGGGGGAGTGGGCGAGGCCGCCCCCGGCGGGTTTCGGCTCAAGGGCAATTATGGATTCGCCAGCGGCTCGGCGCATGCCGACTGGATTTGCGCCGGGTTCTTCCCGACCGAAAACGGCAAGCGCCGCATGCTCGCCCCAGGGCAGCCGGACATCATGGTGGCCGTGCTTCCGCGCGACCGCGTGGCGATGAAACCCAACTGGGATGTCATGGGCCTTGCCGCCACCCGGAGCGACGATTACGAGGTGCCGGAACAACTTGTCGAAGGCGGCGCCTGCTATTCGCTGTTCCAGGCCCCGCTGCGCGGCCGCGGCACGTACCAGGTGGGGGTGTTCGGCATCGGCGCCGCCGGCCACGGCGCCGTCGTCCTGGGCATCGCCAGGCGCGCCATCGAAGAGGCGGCGCGTCTAACGCGCGGCAAGAAACGGCTGGGCTACCCGCAAGGCGTCTCAGAGCACCCCATCTTCCAGTTAGGCTTCGCACACCACGAAGCAGCCTATCAAGCTGCCAGGGCGTTCCTGGTCGGCGTCTTCACCGACGCGCAGCACGCGATCGACGGCGGAACACCCCTGACCCCGCTGCAGCACCAGCGTTTTCGCCAGTCATGCGCCTACGCGCACGCCGTCGCGAGCGACGTCGTGAACTTCTGCTACCGCGCCGGCGGAGCGCAGGCCTTGCGCAACCCAAGCGCGCTTGGGCGCTGCATGCGCGACCTTCACGGCGCGACCCAGCACGTCACGGTCGATCCCGTCACGCTGGCCGCAGCCGCTCCCGCGCTCGTCGAGCATTGGGCGGGCCGGATTCATGCACGGTGACAAGCGTCGATCCACGAAGTTGTTGATTGATATACGGTAGACTTCGCCCCGGTTTAAGATCGATGCGCGGCTGTGCCCGCGCCCGCCCCAATCCGGCGCCGTACGCCGTGCCTGGCGGAATCATGCCCGCGGTCTGAAAGCCTCTCAACACGGACGGTACCGGCATGCCAAAACGGAACAATCCGAGCGCCTTTGATCTGGAGCAGATGCTCACCTACCGCGTGTCGAGGCTCTATCACCGGCTCGCGGCGGGCACCGCGCGCACGGTCGAAGCCGGCTTCGGTCTCGCCGTGCGCGAATGGCGGGTGTTGGCGCTCCTCGGCAAGCACGGGTTCATTTCCGCCCGCGATCTGGTGGCGCGCAGCCCCATGGACAAGGGCAGCGTTTCGCGTGCCGTGGCAAGTCTCTCGAAGAAGCGGTTGATCGCCATCCAGCCCGATCCCGCCGACAAGCGCATGCAGCGCCTGGCGCTGACGGCCTCGGGGAAAAAAATGTGCTCCAGCATCGCACCCCACTCCCTGGCGCGTCAACGGGCGCTGCTGAACGCTCTCACGCCTGCTGAAAGGGCCGCGATATTCCGGACTCTGGACAAATTGATAACCTGCGCCGATCAATTGCTATCGCGTGACAGCGGCGTCAGCGCGCCCCGCGCACTGAAAGGCCCGAGGCGAGTTCGCGAAGGCGGCCGCAAAAAGTAGCCGTCCGCCGCTCCGGGCGCAGGCCCTGGCGCGCCGCGCGTCCGCTCTTTGCTATACTGGTTGTAGCAGCAACCTCTCATGCGGGGAACGGCTTGGAATCGCGGGATGAACTGCGCAAGTAGTCTCCCCGAGCGTTCCGGCTAGAAAAGGTCTTCGCCCATGCTTCGAATCTTCGGCTCGCCGCACCGCTATGTGCAAGGTCCCGGCGCGCTGCGCGAGCTGCCGGCCTGGACGGCGCGGGTGGCCGGTCACGCGCAAGTCGTGGTGCTCACCGATGCCATTGCGTGGAAGCTGGCCAGGACGGCCGTTGAAGGCGCTTTCCAGAGCGCCGACCGCTCGGTCGAAGCTGTCCTGTTCGAGGGAGAAATCACCCGCGCCGCCATCGAACAGGCCACCTCCATGGCGCGCCGGCATGCACCGGGCGTCTTGGTGGGCTTGGGCGGCGGCAAGGCGCTCGACATGGGAAAGGCGGTCGCCCACGCGCTACGGCTTCCGGTCATCACCGCCCCGACTATCGCCTCAAACGATTCGCCGACCAGCCAATCGTACGCGGTCTATGACGACAACCACGTCATGGCGGCCGTGGAACGCATGGGCCGCAATCCTGACGTGGTGCTGGTCGATACGGCCATGATCGCGGCGGCTCCGGCCAGATTTCTGCGTTCCGGCATCGGTGACGCCATCGCGAAGAAGTTCGAGGCGGAAGCAGCCGATATCGGCGGGGCCCGCCCCAACGGCCACGGCTCCCCGCCCCTGCGCGCCGGCCTGATGCTCGGGGAGGGGTGCTACGGCCTCATCCGCGCGCACGCGGCCGATGCCTTGGCCGCCGCCGGCTCAGGCCAGCCCACGCCTGCTTTTGAGCACGTGGTCGAAGCCTGCGCCCTGCTCTCCGGGCTCACTTTCGAGAACACCGGGCTTTCCATCGCGCACTCCATGACCCGCGGCCTCATGGCCGCACCGTCGACCGCGGGCTGCCAGCACGGCGAGCACGTGGCTTACGGGCTGCTGGTGCAATTGCACACCGAGGGACGGTCGGGGGAGTTCATCCGGGACATGCTCGACTTCTATGGCCGGATCGGCCTGCCGCGGACGCTGCGGGACCTGGGCATGCGCGCATGGGACGAACAGCAGGTGCAGGTGATCGTCGAGCGTTCCATGCTCGCTCCGCACCTGGGCAACGTGCCACGGCCGGTGGACGCGGCGATGATGAAGGACGCGATCTTGCGGCTGGAAAATGCCGCACATCCGGGTGGGGCGGCCCGCGCGCAGGGGGTGTAGCCCACCTCTCAGGAGTCCGCTATCATGGAGGTTGCTTGAGGTGAGGGAGAGCCTAGTCAGCACGCTGCCCTGCGATCGGGGCACGCTGTGTCCGTCATGAAGCGCAAGGAGGAGATGATGAGGATTGTCCTGAAACGCATTCTGCCCGCGCTGGCCGCGGTCACTTGGGGCCTGGCCCCGCTCGTGGCATCGGCGCAGTCCGCCGCCGACTACCCCAACAAGGTCGTGCGCATCATCGTCCCCTTCGGTGCCGGCGGCCCCACTGATATTTTCGGGCGCATGTTCTCGGCCTACCTCAACACCAAGTACAAGGCCAACTCCTACGTGGAAAACAAGCCGGGCGCCGGGTCGCTGGTGGGCGCGGACCTGGTGGCCAGATCCGCCCCCGACGGCTACACACTGCTGTGCGCCGCCAATTCGCTCGCGTACGAGAGCCTCCTCAACAAGGACTCGCCCATTGATACCACCAAGGCGCTGGTGCCGGTGGGCATCATCGGCGGCTCGGGGCTGTTCATCGGCGTGAGCACCCAACGGCTGCCCGACGTGAAGACCATGCCGGAGCTCATCGCCTGGATCAAGGCCAACCCCGGCAAGCTGGACCAGGGCATCGTCACCGGCTCGCCGCTGGTAGAAATGGAATACCTGCGCGACAAGCTGGGCCTCAAGTGGACCAACGTCAGCTACAAGGGCGGCGCCGCGACCAATACCGCGCTGATGGCGGGCGAAGTGCACATGTATACGCCCGACCTCAACCAGGCCATCCCGGGGGTAAAGGAAGGCAAGGTGCGGCTGCTGGCCTATACGGAGAAGACGCGCCATCCCGCCATGCCGGACGTCCCCACCGTGGCCGAAAGCGGCATCGGCGTGCCGGACTTCGAGTCCTACATCTGGCTGGGCATGTACGCCCCGGCCAAGACGCCGCAGGACATTCTCACCAAGCTCAACGCCGACGTGAACGAATTGTCGCAGCAGCCGGACAGCGTGGCGCGCCTGA
>DATNCF010000229.1:0-4395 GCA_035571675.1 Burkholderiales bacterium
GCGGTTGACCAGGGTGGACTTGCCCACGTTGGGGCGGCCCACCACGGCGATTTTCGGCGCCTCGTCCTCGCCGGGCAGCGCTTCCTCGCCTTCTTCGGGAAAGGGCGCCAGGGCCGCCTCCAGCAGTTCGCGCACGCCGTCGCCGTGCGCCGAGGAAATGGCGTTCGGCTGACCCAGGCCCAGCTCGTGGAACTCGGCCTCGGCCACGTCCGAGTTCATGCCCTCGGCCTTGTTCACGGCCAGCCAAACCGGCCGCCCCGCCCGCCGCAGCTTCTCGGCGATGTTGCGGTCCTGGGTGGTGAGGCCGGCGCGCGCGTCCACCAGGAAAATGATGGCGTCGCCCTCGGCGATGGCAGCCTCGGTCTGGCGCGCCATTTCCGTAAAAATGCCGTCGGGCGCGCCCGGCTCGAGGCCGCCGGTGTCCACCACCAGGAAGGGCTTGGCGCCCAACCGGCCGGAGCCGTAATGGCGGTCGCGCGTCAGCCCCGGCTGGTCCGCCACCAGCGCGTCGCGCGTCTTGGTCAGGCGGTTGAACAGCGTGGACTTGCCGACATTGGGCCGTCCGACCAGGACCAGGATGGGTTTCAACGCGTGACGATCGAGTACAGATTGCCGCCGCGGGTCTGCACCAGGAAGCCGTCGCCCAGCGCCACCGGCGGCGCCGCGATGGCGCTGCCGTCGGTGTTCAGGCGTCCCACCAGCGCGCCGCTGTCGCGCGCCAGCGCGTGCACCACGCCCAGGGCGTCGCCCACCACGATGGCGTTGCCAAGGGCGAGCGGCGCCGACAGGCGCCGGCCCGCCAGTTTGTCCTGCTTCCACACGCTGGCGCCGATGCTGCGGTCGAGCGCGTTGACGGCGCTCTTCTCGTCGGCCACATAGAGATAACGCGCGTCTCCGCCCAGCCCGGACACGCTGGAAACATCGCGCGCCCAGGACTGCGCGCCGGTGTTGAGGTCGAAGCAGGCCGCCCGGCCCTGGAAGGCCACGGCGCACACCTCGCGCTCGGACAGCCAGGGCACGCCCACCACGTCGGTGACGCGCTCCAGTTCCGAGGTGCCGCGCGGCAGTGACACCGTGGATTCCCAGCGCACTCCGCCGTTGGTGAGCGAAATCGACACCAGCTTGCCGCCGGGAAAACCGGCCAGGACGAAGCCGCGGGTCACCGCCATGCCGGCGGGACTGCGCACCGACAGCGAGGTGGCCGAGCGCTGGTAGACCCAGCGCCGCCGTCCGTCCTTGGCATCGAGCGCGAAAATGCGGCTGTCCGAACTGCGCACCAGCACCAGGTCGCCGGTCACCACCGGCGCCGCCAGCACTTCGCTGGAAACGGCCGTGCGCCAGCGCACGCTGCCGTCCTCGGCCGACAGGCCCGTCACCTCGCCCTCGGAACTTCCCACGGCCACCAGGCTGCCGTCGGTCCCGGTGCCGCCGGACAGGCGATTGGACAGCTTGGTGCGCCACTCCACGCGCCCGCTGGCGGCGTCGAGCCGGGTGACCGTGCCGTCGCCCGCCGCCGTATAGATGTGGCCGCCCAGAACCGCCGGGAAAAAGGCCGCCGAGCCGCCTGCGGCGCCCACGCCGGCCTGCCACTGCACGCGCAGGTTCTGGGTTGGATTGATGGGCGCAAGGTCGGGAATGTTGCCGAAGTCGCTGCCCCACCAGTTCATGGGATTGAGCGAGCTGAGGGAGGAGCAGCCGGCGGCGGCCAGGCAGGCCGCGAGCGCGCCGGCGCGCGCCCAGCGTTGCACCATGGTCGCGGGGCGCATCAGCTTTCGCCCAGGGCGTCGAGTTTCAGGCGCAGCACCTGGCGCAGCGTGGGATCGGCGGCGTCGCCTTGCGCCGCAGCGTCGGCGGGCTTGTCGGCCGCTTTCTCGCCGGCCTTGGCGCTGCCCGCATCCAGCGCGGCCTGGTAGGCGGCGCGCGCCTCGGGAATCTTTTTCTGCGCCACCAGGATGTCGCCGCGCATGGACTGGAACAGCGCCTCGAAACCCTTGGGCGGCGTGCCGTCCACGGCGCGCAGGGCCTCGTCGAAGGCATTCTCGTCCAGCGCCACGGCGGCCAGGCGCAGCCGCGCCACCGCCTTCACCTGTTCCGAGCGCGCATGTTCCACCGCCCATTGCAATTGCACCTTGGCGGTCTTGGCGTCGTTGGCCGCGTAGGCGGCCTTGGCCGCGATCAGCGCCGCCAGCGGGGCGTAGGCCGAGCGCGGATACTGCTCGAGCAGCGAGCCGGCGGTGTCGCGCACCGCCTTGGCGTCGTTGGCCCGCGCAGCGGCCTGCAGCTGCTCATAAAGCACCCCGGCCTGCGCGCCCTGGCTTGACTGGTACCGATTCCAGAAACTCCAGCCGGCGAAGACAAGCAGGGCAATCGCGACGGCCATGAGGATCATGTTGCCGTTGGTTTTCCACCACGACTTCAACTCCGCTAACGACTCTTGTTCTTGTAAATCGTATGTAGCCATTGACGTAACTTTCTCTTAGAGCTTGTTCATTCGGGTGTCTGGTCGCCTCCACTTCCTCCGAAAAGCTGCGGGGAAGTGTGACCAGATTCAAACTCGTGAATTCGATCCCACGTTGATAAACGCTACTCGTCTTCGTCGTCTACTTCGTAAAGGAAGTCCGCTACGGCTTCCGGCAAGGCTTCGAGCTTGGCCCGGTATTGCTCGGCCTGTTCACGCAGGGGCTTGATGGTTGCTTCGCCGGCGGCCATTTCGTCTTCGCCCAGAATAACCGCGACGATGGCGCCGCTGCCGTCGGCCTTCTTCATCTGGGATTTAAAGCTTCCCCCTCCACAGTGCGTCACCACGTCCATGCCGATGTCGCGCAAGCGCTCGGAGACATCAAGAGCCAATACTTCCGATCCGCTGCCGGCGTGCACCACGTACACCTCGGGCGGCGTGCGGAACTCCTCGGCGCGGTCTTCCAGGAGAAGAAGAACTCGCTCCACCCCGATGCCGAATCCCGCCCCCGGTGTCGGCTTGCCGCCCAGTTGCTCGAACAGGCCGTCGTAGCGGCCGCCCGAGCACACCGCGCTTTGCGCGCCCAGGCGCGTGGACACCCACTCGAACACGGTGAGGTTGTAGTAGTCAAGGCCGCGCACCAGGCGCGGGTTGATGGTGTAGGCGATGCCCACGCGCTCCAGGCCCGAACACACCGCGTCGAAGTTGGCGCGCGACGCGGGACCCAGCGTGTCCCACAGCTTGGGGGCGGCCTCGATCAGCGCCTGCATGGCCGGGTTCTTGCTGTCCAGGATGCGCAACGGGTTGGCGTGCAGGCGGCGCTTCGCGTCCTCGTCCAAAATATCAAGGTGCTGCTCGAAGTAGGCAATCAGCTTGCCCCGAAACTCGCTGCGCTCCGCCGCGCTGCCGATGGTGTTGATCTGCAGTTCGATGCCTTCCAGCCCGAGCTGTTCCCACAACCGCCGCGCCATGACCAGCAGCTCGATGTCGATGTCGGGTCCGGCGAAGCCCAGGGCCTCGGCGCCGAAGCTGTGGTACTGGCGGTAGCGGCCTTTCTGCGGCCGCTCGTGGCGGAACAGCGGACCGGAATACCATAGTCGTTGGGGGCCGTTGTAGAGCAGGTTGTGCTCGAGCGCGGCACGCACCGTAGGCGCGGTGCCTTCAGGGCGCAGGGACAAGGCTTCACCGTTCATGCTGTCGGTGAACGAATACATTTCCTTTTCGACGATATCCGTTACTTCTCCCACACCGCGAACGAAGAGTTCGGTGCGCTCGACTATAGGGGTGCGGATGTTGCGATAGCCGTATTGGGCGAAGACGTCTTTGACTGTCTCTTCCAGGAATTCCCATAGGGGCGCCTGGTCGGGCAGCACATCATTCATCCCACGGATAGCTTGTAGCGTATTGCTCATCAGATTTTCGTTGTATGAACCCGGCAAAAAGCTTGTTCATTCGAGCCCCTTCCGGCGACAGCCGGAAGCCTCTTGAACCGCTCGACCGGATATGTAAGTCCTGATCGTTTTCTAAAATTGACCGTACCGGGATTGAAGATCAGCCCACGGATTTGATCGGAATTGTCTTGCTGGATTGGCTCACCGGTTGTGGTTGCGTCCCGCTTCCATAGGTGTTGCTCACATAGCGTTCGACTATTGCCTGGAATTCCTCCGCGATGTGGTCGCCCTTCAAGGTGACTGTCTTCTGTCCATCAACATAAACAGGAGCGACGGGCCGCTCGCCTGATCCCGGCAGGCTGATGCCTATATTCGCCTGTCTTGACTCTCCGGGTCCATTGACAACGCATCCCATCACCGCAACGTGCATGTCCTCCACGCCGGGATACTGCAGGCGCCATACCGGCATGCGCGAGCGCAGCCAGCTCTGTATCGACGCCGCCAATTCCTGGAATACCGTGCTCGTTGTCCGTCCACACCCCGGAC
>DATNCF010000230.1:0-2045 GCA_035571675.1 Burkholderiales bacterium
CAAGGGTATGAGGGGCTCGATACCCCCGGGCCACTCGCCCCGATCTGCGAAGGCCCATTGCTCGGGCTGTCCCGGCTACTTGAGCAGCGTCAGGGCGCCAGCCCAAGCGAGGCCCAGCGCGGGACCAATGCACAGGAACAGGAACGCAAAATCCGTGAGCGACACGATCATCATCCTGGAGAAGGTTGACGAATGGTGCCTCCTCCAGGGCCGCGTGCACATCGGACAATAACCCAAGCCGCTGAAGGGAAAATGCCGACGCGGTACCTTGGGGGCGCCTGCGCTGCCCCCACGTAAGCGCAGGATCGCAACTCCTCCCGTCCGCTAATCTTCCCGGGGGCGCGGGCCTCAAGGCCCGCGTCCTGCCTTAGCCTCGGCGAGGATCATTGGGATGGCGGTCCCTGTTATTCGGGATACCATCACCGTCCCGGTCCCACCTTCCCCGTTCCAGGAACCAGTGCCCGTCGCGTTCCGCCCAACGGGGGTGGACGTAGGCATAGCCGTGGCGCTCGCGCACCCAGTGGCCCTGGACCCAGACGTGGCGGTGGCCCTTCCAGTCCCAGTATCCGGGCGCCCACACATATCCGCGCCGCGGTGCCGGCACGCGCTCTTCACGCGGCGCGGGCGGAGCGCGATCCGTGGTGATGACGACGGCCGCTGCCATGCTGGGCATGGGCAGCACGGCGGCTCCCAACACGCCCGTGGCCAGGGCCGTGGCTACCGCAAGCTTTCGTGCAAGCATGATGTTCTCCTTGAAGGTCGGCGACCGACGTTGCAACCCTCATGACTCGTCGGGAATTCGCCCATTCGGGCACTTTAAAGTGGTTCGCCTCGCGCGGAATGTCGGGGAATGTCACAAATCCTTGTCGGACATGCCCGCATCCGGCGTGCGGTTCAACGGTAATTTCTCCTGCGACGCTACCTTGTGGCTGCCGTTTGACGACGATTTCGAAAGACAGCGACTGGCAGGCTGCCTCTTTGCCGGCAAGAATGCCGCCTGCCCGCCAAACGGATTACCGGCGCGGCGATATCAAGTCATGGAGAAATCAAAATCGATCGCAAGCCCTACCACAACGCAAGCATGAGACTTCCACCGCCACCCACACGGGCGCGGCGGGCCTGGTCTCTTGGCCTGCTGTCAACCACCCTTGCCGCCGCGTCGCTCCTGGCCCCGCGGCCGGCCCACGCCCAGTTGGCCGTTCCCACCGCCGACGCTTCGAACATCCTTTTGTCGTGCAGCTTTCCGAGCTCACCCGGTTCCTGCGGCTATCAGGAGGAATCCGCGGTGCCCGGCCGCGCAACCGTCTATGGCGCCGGACGGGACGGCAATACCAGCATCCGGCTTCACACCGAACCCGGTGACGCCAACATCACGGGCAGCGGCGGCAACGAACGGGATGATATTGCGCTGTCGTCCGACGCAACCCAATGCCGGGACGGATCCGAGCAGTGGTGGGCGCACTCCATCATGTTCCCCAGCGACTTCGTGCTCTCACCCGGCTGGGGCCAGGTGGTGTTCGATTTCCACAACACCGGCAGCGGGCCGGGCCAGGCCAACTTTGAGATCGCCGTGAAGCCCGATGGGACCATGCAGATGCGCGGCTACGGCGGAACGGTGCCCTATCCGGCCTGGCGCGAGCCGGACTTTCAGGCGGTCGTCGGCACGGTGGCGCGCAATCAATGGTACGACTTCATGTACCACGTGCGCTGGTCGCCCAATGGCGATGGTTTTTTCTATGCCTGGGTGAACGGGGTGCAAACGCTGGCCTACACCGGCCCTACCCTGTACTGGGGGCAAGGGTGTTACCTGAAACTGGCGAACTACCATACGCCCAGCGGCTACCCGAGTTCGGTCCTGCACGACCGCATCGTGCTGGGAACGACGGCGGCGGCGGTTGCCGTGACGGCATCGCCGTCTGCCGCGGCCGCAGCCCCGCAGCAGCCACCGGCGGCGGCCGCGGCGCTCGCGCCGGCCGCGACCCCGGCGCCCGCGCCGGCCGCGACCCCGGCGCCCGCGCCGGCCGCGACAACGGCGCCGGCGCCGC
>DATNCF010000231.1:0-3684 GCA_035571675.1 Burkholderiales bacterium
ACCTTGGCGCTCACCGCATTGGGGAAATCCGTGGCCGCGGGCGCGGAAGTGGTGGCGTTGGGAATGTACAGGTCCGGAGCGCCGTCGCCGATGAGCTGGGTGGACGCGTTGGCGGTGGACGGGCTGTTGTCGATGCCGTATTCGATTTTCAGCGCCTCCACGCCTTCTGAAATGGGGACGGTGTTGAAGGTGAGCGTGCCCGAGGAATTCACCGACAGCTCCAGGCGCTTGAGCGTGGGAACGGGCTTGCCCTGGTCGTCGCTCGACCCGGTGCACACCGACCCGCCGCCGCTGGGAATGCTGCATGGCGCCACAAAGTAGATGTGCACGTGGTACTTGCGGATGGACTCCGCCGCGCCGCTTTTCTGCAGAATGCTGGCGGCGCCGCCGTCGGCCGTGCTGGCCGCGGTGATGGCGGCGCCGTTGCCGAACTGCACCGACACCGCTGAGACGCCGCTCTGCACATACACTTCGCCGGACACGGCGGTGGCGCCCACCGCCAGCGCGCTGGTGTCGGCGCGGCGTATCACCAGGACGTCGCTGCCGGGATAGAGGTTGGCGTTCGGCAGGTAAGTGCCGCAGGTGGTGCCGGCGAGGCTGGGCCGGGTGGACTGGCTGGCGGCCACGTAGCCCTGCACCGGGAACCCCATGGACGAAGCGAGCGCCGCGGCGTCGCCCGTGATGCAGGGGTCCGGCGCTGATGCGGGGGCGGTGTAGGCGGCGTAGCGCCCGTAGAACCCGGCATGGTGCAGGTCCTGGGTCAGCACGTCCATGGCGTAGCGCCCGTTCTCGATCTGCTGCGCGGTGCGCTGCAGCTCGCGCTGGCTCTGGCTGGAGTTGGCGAACACCGTCACCAGGCCGGCCATGAGCATGAGGCCGATGGCCATGGACACCAGCAGCTCGATCAGCGACAGGCCGTGCTGCGGCGCGCTTGTTTTCATGGCACTTGTTCTCATGGCGCTGGTTCTCAAGGCGCTGGTTCTCATGGTCAGCTCAGCGTGGCGATTTTGAGCGTGGTCCACACCACGCGTCGCTTGGTTTCGGCGCCGTACAGGCCGTTGGCGCAATTGACCACCGGGGTGAAGGTGTCGGTGGTGCCCTGCCAGGCCACCGCCACGGTATAGGTCTGGGTGGTTGCGTCGTAGCTCACGCAGCCGCGCGCGTCGACCATGGCTCCCACGGCCGTCCCGGCCGACGAGGTTTCGGAGGCGCCCTGCAAAGCGAGGTTCCACTCGGTCATGCCGCTGTCGGCGAGCTGCTTGGTCTGGACGTTGACGAAGCCCGAGCCGCAGTTGGGCGTGCCCAGGTAGCCGCCGCCGGTCGACGTGCCGAGGTAGGGCGTGCCGGTGGTCGCGCTGGTGACGGCATAGCAAGCCGCCGAGTCGCGGTTGGAGTTGATGCGCTCCACCATGTCGTTCAGCAGGATGAGCGCCTGGGCGCGCTGGTAGGACTCCAGCTCGGCCTGGTGCGAAGTGGCCTGCATGCCCATGAGGCCGAGCAGGCCGAAGGCGATGATGACCATGGCGGCCAGGACTTCGATCATGCTGAAACCGCGCTGCCGGGCGGGTGGGGTCTGGGCGCGCGCAGTGTCGCGCCGGAGCGTCGTTTGTGGGCTCGCAGGGTGGCGCGGAATCGGGGTTGAAGTATTCATGTGCGCGGCGGGTTCAGTTGCAGCCGTTAGAGGAATTGCCGTCCGTGTCGGTCTTGACGCCCGGGCGGCCGCTGGCGTCGATCAGCACGCACCGCGCCGCCAGGCCCGAGGACTGGCTGGAGGTGATCACGAAGCTGCGCACGCCGGTGGTGACGCGGCCGTTCAGGCCGTAGCTCAGGTTGCCCGTGGTGTTGGCGGTGACGGTCACGTACTGGATGGCGTCGTGCCCCTGCAGCACGGTGGTGCCCGACTGCACCGTCCAGCCGGCCTGCCAGCCGGAAGCCGAGGGCACGATGTCGACGGTGGCGGCGCGCTTGACCGCCTCGCTGCGCGCCAGGATCACGCTCTCGTACATGTCCGAGGCGGCCGAGCGCAGCCTCGCGGCGTTGAGCAGGTCGCGCATCGACGGCGCCGCCACCGTGGCCAGGATGGCGAGTATGACCAGCGTGACCATGAGCTCGATGATGGTGAAGCCGCACGCGCAAAAGCGCGCGGCTCCGGCGCCTGCCGGGCGGCGAACCGCGGCCAGCGGGGCGCCCAGGGCTACCACTTGTTGTCACCCGCGGTGCGGCTTTTGACACCCTCGCTGTAGGCGCCCGCGCTGGTGGCGTTGAAGTACAGCGTTCCGTCGGAGACCTGAGACCCGGTGGGCGTGGCGGTGATATAGAAGGACACCGGCGGGCCGGCTACCGTGGTCACGGTGACGGTATAGAAGCGGTTGGTGCACGTGGTCGTGCAGGTCCAGTTGTCGGTGTTGCCGATGTTGAGCCCGCCCGAGCCGATGGTGGCGGTGAACGAGCGCGCATCCATCATGTACTGCTGCTCGCGATTGGCGATGTTGAGCATCAACTGCTCGGCTTGCGAGCGGTTGGCGCGCTGCACATAGCGCTGATACGAGGGATAGGCGATCATGCTCAGGATGCCGATGACGACAACCACGACCATCAGCTCGATCAGCGTGAAGCCGAGGTGCGTTCTGGCGCGGCGTGTAACGCGGTGTGGTCGCATGGCTCCCCTTTGCGGCGCTTGGTGGTCAATGCGCTGGCTTTCGTCCCTGTGCCCAGCGCTTTTGTGCAGCGCTATTACGGCATGCCTGGAACGGAGCCAGCTGGCGACCCGACAAACGGCGCCCTGGGCGGAGCGGGTGGGGAAAGGTATGGCGGATTACGAAACGGGAGTAGGTATTTATACCTATATAAATAGGTGGTACTCGCGTCACCCCCGGCGCCGGTCTTACTCCTGATTCGAACTCAAGACCTTGACCAAGGCAGTCACCGAATCCACCTCGAGCTTGCGCGCGATCTTGGTCCGGTAGTGCTCCACGGTGCGCATGCTGAGCGAGAGCTGCTCCGCGATTTCCCGGCTGGTGTGCCCGGCCACGATGAGATCGGCAATCTGCCGCTCGCGCGCCGTCAGCCGGTCTACCCTGGAAGAAATCTCGGCCTGCATTTCATGCTTTTCACGCAGCACGGCGTAGCGGCGCACCGCGCCGAGAACGGACTCGATGAGGATCTGGTCGTCCACCGGCTTCTCGAGGAAATCGAACGCGCCTTCCTGCATGGCGCGAACCGCCATGGGGATGTCTCCGTGGCCGGTCAGGAAGATGACGGGGGCCAGCACCTTGCGCGTGCGCAGCGTGTGAAAGAGTTCCATCCCGCCGATTTCCGGCAGCCGCACATCCAGCAGGATGCACTCGAAGTGTTCCAGCGGGGCCGCAAGGAACGTGGCCGGCTCGCGAAATGCGACGACATTCACCCCCACGGTGCGGAACAGCATGGACAGCGCGTCCCGGATCGAAGCGTTGTCGTCGACCAGGGCGACGCGATGCGCCATTTCGCCCTGCGCCCGCTGCTCGCTCGGATCACTGCCGGGGCTGTCTGATTTCGTGCTCAACACTACCAAATTGCTCTAGGGAACACACACTTTACCCGACTGGCCATGGAAAATCTTTAATCTCCTGCCAATGCCGCCGAGTTATTGTCAACTTTTTCACGGTGAAAGAAAGCCGTGCGCAGGCAGTGGCCGTCGCGTTT
>DATNCF010000232.1:0-5005 GCA_035571675.1 Burkholderiales bacterium
AAAAGATATCCTTGGGCCGAGCGAGTCCTTTAGGGCGCAATTGGACTACTACTCGCACACGCGCAATGCCCGCGCGATGCTCGAAAAACTGGCCTCCGCCAAACCTACCACACTTGCGTGCATGCACGGCAGCGCATGGAAGGGCGACGGGGCGCAACTCTTGCGCGCACTTTCCGACGTCCTGTCGCCGTAGTCCTTTGCCCGACACCGCGCTTGGAGGATGCATGAAAGCGGCGATTTGTTTTACCTGAACCAAGAGGACGGATACATCATGGCAACCACCGCTGCAGTGAACCCGTGGACGTGGCAGGACAAGTTCGGCTTTTCCCAAGGGATTGAAGTGCGGCGCACCGAGCGCGTGCTTTATTGCGCCGGTCAGACTTCAGTGGACGCCGACGGGAATCTTTTGCACGCGGGAGACTTCACCAAGCAGATACTGAAGGCAATCGATAACCTGGAGGAAGTGTTGGAAAAATCGGGGCTCAAGCTGTCAGACGTCGTGCGCCTCAACTACTATGTGACCGACATCAATGCCTACATGGCTGCGGCGCCAGCGTTCGGCGGACGCCTGCACGCAGCCGGCTGCACGCCGGCATCCACATTGCTAAAGGTGGCCGGCCTGTTTCATCCCGACATGTTGGTCGAGATCGAGGCCACCGCCGCGAGTTGATCGATCGCGAAGCTCATTCTGGCGGTATCTGCAGGGCGCCAAGGCCAAGTCAGCCGCTATTTCGCAGACCCGCCGCCACACCATTAATAGTCAAATGTATCGCCCGCTTGATGGCCTCATCCTCATCCCCCGCCCGATAACGCCGCAGCAATTCCACCTGCAAGTGATTCAGCGGGTCAAGATAAGGAAACCGGTTGCGAATAGTCCGCGCCAAAGAAGGACTGGCTTCGAGCAAGTCTCCTTCCCCGCAGATCGAAAGCAGCGCCCGAACCGTCCGCATCAACTCATCGCGCAGCCGCGGAAAAATCGCCTCGCGCAACGCCGCATCCGGCACCAGCTCCGCATAGCGTGAGGCAATCCCGAGGTCCGCCTTGGACAGCACCATCTCCATATTGGCCAGCAGCGTCACAAAGAACGGCCACTCGCGATACATCTGCTGCAGCACGGCCATGCCGTTCGTGCCTTTTGCCTCCTGACCCGCAACCCACGCCTCTACGGCAGAACCGAACCCATACCACCCCGGCAACATCAACCGGCACTGCGCCCACGAGAACACCCACGGTATGGCCCGTAAGTCTTCAATCGCAGTGCTCTTCTTCCGTGACGCGGGCCGGCTGCCGATGTTCAGCGCGGCGATCTCGCTGATGACGGTCGATTCCCAGAAATAACGCTCGAACCCGTCCGTCTCGTACACCAGGTTGCGGTAGGCCTTGAATGCCTGCTCGGACAGCGCATCCATCACGTCCAGGTATTCACGCCGCGGCGCGGGGTCGGGCTGGTGCAATAGCGTCGCTTCCAGCGTGGCCGCCACCAGCGTTTCCAGGTTGCGCAGCCCCGCTTCGGGGTTGGAGTACTTTGAGGAGATCACCTCGCCCTGCTCGGTAATCCTTATTTGCCCCTGCACCGCGCCGCCGGGCTGCGCCAGGATGGCCTGGTAGCTGGGGCCGCCGCCGCGGCCCACCGAGCCGCCGCGGCCGTGGAACAGGCGCAGGCGGATGCCGTTGCGAGCGAACACCTCGATGAGCTTGATTTCGGCCTTGTACAGTTCCCACCCCGAGGTGAGGAAGCCGCCGTCCTTGTTGCTGTCCGAGTAGCCCAGCATGACTTCCTGGGTGACGCCGCGCGAGCCCAGCAGGCGGGTGTACACCGGCAGGCGGAACAGGCGGTCCATGACCTGCCCGGCGTTGCGCAGGTCGCCGATGGTCTCGAACAGCGGAATGATGTTGACCTCGAGCCGCCCTTCCAGCGGCCGCAGCAGCCCCGCCTCCTTGGCGAGCAGCGCCGCCTCCAGGATGTCGGACACGCCGTCGGTCTTGGAAATGATGTAGTTCTGGATGGCCGCGGCGCCGTAGCGCGCCTGCATCTCGGCCGCGGTGCGCACGATGTCGAGTTCCGAGCGCGTCTCGTCCGAGTAGCGCACGTAGGGCGACACCAGCGGCCGGGCGTGGCCCAGTTCCTCCACCAGCAGCTTGATGCGCGCCTCCTCGTCGAGCGCGATGTAGTCCAGCCGCGGCCGCGCCACCGACAGGATCTCGGCCACCGCGCGCTCGTGCACGTCGGAGTTCTGGCGCAGGTCCACCGTGGCGAGGTGGAAACCGAACACCGACACGGCGCGCCGCAGCCGCCGCAGCCGGCCGCGCGCCAGCAGCGGCGCGCCGCTCTGCTCCAGCGAGCGGTGGATGACGTCGAGGTCGGCGCCCAGCTCGAAGGCAGCGGCATACGGCGGCGCCTCGCCCACGGCGTGGCGCAGGTCGTGCGCCTGGCCGAGCGCGCGCGCCGTCGCCGACAGCCGGGCGTACATGCCGGTGATGGCGCGGCGGTAGGGCTCGTCGTCGCGCTGGGCCGAGGTGTCGGGCGAGCGCCGCGCCAGCTCGACGAGTTCGGGCGACACGGGGCGGATGCCCGCGCTCAGCGACAGTCCGCCGCCCAGGGCGTGCAACTGCTCCAGGTAGAAGCCGAACACGCGCGTGGACTGCAGGTGCAGGGTGTCGCGCAGCACAGGCGCGGTCACGAAAGGGTTGCCGTCGCGGTCGCCGCCGATCCACGAGCCCATGCGCAGGAAGGGCGGCAGGTCGCCCGCCGCGCCTGTTGCCGCGCCGCCCGCCTGAACAATTGTCTCGCCACCTGCGCGTCGTCGCGCCAGCTCGTCCTCGATGTCGTTGTACAGGCCGGGCAGTTCGGTGAAAAAGGTGAGGTCGTAATACGACAGCGCGTTGGTGACTTCGTCGATGACGCGCAGCTTGTTCTGGCGCAGCGTGCGCGTCAGCCACAACTGCATGACGGCGCGGCGCACCGTCTCGTCGTTGATGGCGAATTCGCGCGGGGTGAGCCGGGCGCGCTCGCGCTCCTCCAGCAGCCGGCCGAGCGCCACCTGGATGTCGAGAATGCTTTTTCTCTGCACTTCGGTGGGGTGCGCGGTGAGCACGGGCGCGATCAGCGCGCCGCTGAAAAACGCCTCCACGGCATCGGCGGCGACACCGGCCTGCGCGGTGCGGTCGAGCACGTAGGGCACGCTGCCTTCACGCGCCGCCGAGCCTTCCATCTGGTGGGCGCGCGAGCGGCGCATGTGGTGCGCGTCCTCGGCGATGTTGGTGAGCAGCAGGAAGTAGCTGAAGGCGCGCACCACCACGATGGCCTTTTCGGGCGCAAGGCCGTCCAGCAGCCGGTCCAGTTCCGCCCGCGCCGCCTGGTCGGCGCCGCGGCGGAAGGCGATGGAACTGCGCCGGATGCGCTCGATCAGGTCGAAAGCCGGCTCGCCTTCCAGCTCGCGCAGGGTGTCGCCCAGCACCCGCCCGAGGAAGCGAATGTCCTCGCGCAGCGGCAGGTCCTTGTCGGCGAGATCGTCGTTCGCCTTGTCGGCTCTGGCATCCATGTGCCATCCTAGCGCAGCGGCGCGGACAAGTCTGCAAGAAGCCTCCGGCGCACCGGGACAGCGCGTTACGCACGCAAAGGGGGCGGAGGTTCCCCTACTATTGACGCATGGCGCGGTTCACCGCAGCGAGCCGCGAGGACACGAGGAACTTATTTTCCCTTGAATTGAGGCGGGCGCTTTTCGGCGAAGGCCTTGCGCGCCTCGATGGCGTCCTCGGAATCGCGCACCAGGCGCTGGTACTCGGCCTCGCGCTGCAGACCGTCGTGGAAGGAGCCATGCACCGAGTCCATGACCATGCGCCGGATCAGGTCGTAGGCCTTGGACGGGCCGGCGGCGAGTTTCCTCGCCATGGCGTCGGCCTCGGCGGCGAGCTGGTCGTCGTCCACGCATTTCCAGATCAGGCCCCACTCCTCGGCCTTGGGCGCGGCCACGCGCTCGCCCAGCAACAGCATGCCCATGGCTCGCGCCACGCCCAGCGACTGCGGAATCGACCAGCTCGCGCCGGTGTCGGGCACCAGCCCCACGTTGACGAACGCCGCCAGGAAATAGGCTGAGCGCGCGGCCAGGACGATGTCGCAGTTGAGCGCGAACGCCATGCCGGCGCCCACGCAGGGCCCGTGCACCACGGCCAGGGTGGGAATGCCGATGTCCTTGAGCAGGCGCGCGGCCGGGACGAAGAAATCGCGCATGGCCTCGTCGCGGTCGCTGGGATTGGGCCGTGGCGCCACCAGGTCGAGGCCGGCGGAAAAGCCGCGCCCCGCGCCGCTGAGCACCAGCACGCGCGCCTCGGCCTTCATGTTCCCTACCGCGCGGATAGCGTGCTGCACCTCGCCCAGCGCTTCCAGGCTGAGCGCGTTCATCTTGTCGGGTCGGTTGAAGGTCAGGCGCGCGACGCCGTCCTTGACATCGAGCAAGATAGTCTTGTAAGTCATAAATCCTCCGGGAATTGCGTCATTTTAGCAGGGCCTCCAGCAACGCTGCCGCGAACCTGGGCGACCACGCCGGGTGACATAATCCCCGAGTCACCCCATCGAGGAGCACGCATGCGCTGAAAAAAACTGGGACGCACCGGCCTGCTGGCGTCCGAACTGTGCCTGGGGCACCAAGACCTTCGGCGCGGCGACCTGCCGTCGTGGAAGCGCTCTGCGACCTCGACCAGAAGGCCGCCAACGCCGTGGTGGAACTGAAACTGAGCGGCGAGCAACTGAAGCGCATCGCCGACGTCAGCCCGGTGGGCTGGGACTATGGCATGTGGGTGGTGCGCCGGGTGCAGGAAGACCGGCTGCGCTACGTCTGAGCGGTCGTCGGCCGTTGCCGGCGGGGCCGAATGTTCCAGCCTTTCGCGGCATTGATTGCCGCTGCTTTTTTGCCGCGCCTATTCGCCGGCCAGACGCTTTTTAGCCTCGCGCTTGCCCAGGCCGCGTACCGTGCCCATTTTGGCGAGCTGCGACCGGCGCGGCCGG
>DATNCF010000233.1:0-4510 GCA_035571675.1 Burkholderiales bacterium
CACGCATCCACAGCGGATTGCGGTTACACACCATACTGGCGTTGCGGAGGCTACCCATGTCGCCTGATCGGCTGATCTACA
The DNA here is from genome assembly GCA_035571675.1 of Burkholderiales bacterium. GTDB lineage: Bacteria > Pseudomonadota > Gammaproteobacteria > Burkholderiales > SG8-39 > CAIYPG01. The sequence continues at coordinate 82 of DATNCF010000233.1, forward strand.
TGGCCAATCAAATCGGAAAATTCTTTCAGAGCCAGGGCCATGACAAGGCGGTGCCCGGCATTGCCGACCACATCAAGAAGTTCTGGGATCCGCGGATGCGCAAGGCGATCTTTGCGCATCTGGATGCTGGCGGCAGCGGGCTCGACCCCAATGTCCGCGACGCCCTCGAGACGCTGAAGCAGGCCGCCTGACCGCCGCTGTCAGCGCCGGCCGACCCGATTGACCGGGCCGCCACGATTCATCGGTGTTCCGCGCCGAACGCCAACACCAACGGCGCCTACTCCGGGGGTCACTACGGCTCGCGCAACCGGCCGCGGCCGCAGCACGACGCCGGGCCTAACGATGCACCCGGCCGGATAGGAAACATATTGGCAATACACCACGGCTCCAGCCTCTTCCGTGCTTGCGGCCATGAACCCGGTTATGAGCAGTGCTGACAACGCGATCGAAAGCTTCATAGTCGTCTCCTCCAGGTCGTTGGGACAGGCTTTCGTCTAGGATCGTCTTTCTTCGAGGGTCGGCGTCGCCATACCTGCAACGCACCATGCGGCCAGTCCGGCGTGAGCAAGCACCACCGGCCAGAAACCGATGCCGACTGGCCCCGGGCCCATCCACGCAAGGACAAGGACGGCAACCACGGCGACGTTGTAGAGCAGCATCGCCGCGACCAATCCTTTCGCGGCACGGCTGGCCGCGTCCTCGCGTGCGAGCCAGCACGCCACGCCGAGAGCGAACAGCGCCACGCCGGCCACGCGGCTCACCGTGACGCCGGACAGCGTACCGGGTGATGATCCAAGCAGAAGTTCGACCACCACCGACGGCATCGCCAGCAGCGCCAAGCCGGTCGCGGCCTCCAGCGCGCCCGTGACCGAGAGCAGCGACTTACGGTTGGATCCTGCGGTCGCATGCATTTCGGCGCCTTTGACGCCCAACCCCGCAACGGCGTTGCGGGCCGTTGCGGTGACGATGCTACTGCTTCGCTTCTTCGATCGGGTCCGGCTCCGGTGCTTGCGTAGGTCCCAGTTCTGCCTTGGACTGCCCGACGGTCTTGATTTCCGGTTCAAGATTGAACGTCAGCTTCTTGATCTTGCCGGTGAACTTGAACGGCGGGTCGTAGCGATATTCCAGCATCGCCACTCCGCTGCGGGTATCCATGCCAACGTCGAAGCTTTCGTCCTCCGGGAATGTAACCGGAGTGCCGTGCTCGATGGATTTCCGGTCTACTTCCTTGCCGTCCACGGAGAGAACGCCGGTTCCTCCCTTGCCCAGACCCGGACCATCCGACTTGAAGTCGAAGACGATGGTGTGCTTCCCGCCGCTCAACTCCGGTCCCGCCCAGATCGTGCGCTTGAGGTTGAGCAGGTTGTAGAGGAACACGGTTTTGCCCGATCGAAGGCCCGCCACGCCCTTGCTCAGGAACAGGCCATAGCCGCCGAAGCGTCCACCTTCGGTGACGATCATGCCTTCCGCACCCCCCTGAGGAATCTCGACTTCGGCCGTGATGGTGTAGGATTTGTTGAGGATGCTTGGCGCGGCACTGGCCGGCACGCCCGATAGCTCGCCCGTGTAGGTGAAGACGTTCCGCCCCGCCGTAAGACTCGGGCGCGGCGTGTTCCAGCGCAGCAGCGTTGTGTTGTCGAGCGGCAACACGTTGTACTTCTTGGCTTCTGCATCGAACACGGCCTGCAACTCCTTCACCTTCTCCGGCATCTGGGCGGCGAGGTCGTTGAACTGGGTGGGATCCTCCTTGACGTTGTAAAGCTCCCACTTGTAGGCGCTGACATCCGGCGGCGGCGTCGTGCTGAGCACCCACGGCTGGGTTACCGGCGTCGTGGCCGCCACCCAATCGTCGTGATAGATGGCGCGATTGCCCAGCATCTCGAAATACTGCGTGGTGTGCCGGGTCGGAGCGTCGGCGCTGGCCTTATCCCACGTGTACTTCAAACTGATCCCCTCGATGGGACTCTGCTTGATGCCGTTGACGGTATCGGGTTGCGGGATGCCGGTTGCTTCAAGGATCGTTGGCACGATGTCGATGACGTGGTGAAACTGGCGGCGGATGCCGCCCCTGTCGTTGATGTGGCCGGGCCAGGAGATCGCCATGCCCTGCTTGGTCCCGCCGAAGTGCGATGGCACCTGTTTCACCCATTTGAACGGCGTGCTCATCGCCCATGCCCATGGCGCGGCGAAGTGCGGAAACGTCTTGTCCGATCCCAGAACGGGTACCAGAGGTACTGGGCCTTCACCGGCACCGGGACCCCATTGAAGGTGGTAAACTCGTTCGGCGTGCCGTTGAGCATGCCTTCGGCGCTCGCGCCATTGTCGCCACTGATGTAGATGATCAGCGTGTTATCGAGCTGGCCCATGTCCTCGACCGCCTGGATGACCCGGCCGATCTCGTTGTCGGTGTAGGCGAGGTAAGCTCCGTAAACATCCGCCTGCTTGATGAACAGCTTCTTTTCCAACTCCCCAATGGAATCCCATTCCGGCAATTCTTTTGGCCATGGCGTCAGCTTGGCGTAATCGGGCATGATGCCGAGCCGCTTCTGGTTAGCGAAGATGGTCTCGCGCAGCTTGTTCCAGCCCTGGTCGAACAAATGCATGTCGCCGATCTTCTTGATCCACTGAGGCGTGGGATGATGCGGCGCATGCGTGCCGCCCGGCACGTAATAAACAAAGAACGGTTTTTCGGGCGCGACCTCCCTCAGCGTCTTCATGTGCTGGATGGCCTCATCGGCCATTGCCGTTGTCAGGTTCCAGTCCGGATTGCCCTGGAAGGGATAGATCGCCGTCGTGTTGCGATAGAGGTTAGGCTGCCACTGGCTCGCATCACCGCCGACAAAGCCGTAAAAATATTCGAAGCCCATGCCATTTGGCCATTGTTCAAACGGCCCGGCCTGGCTCGATTGGTAGGACGGCGTGTTGTGGTTTTTGCCGAACCATGAGGTGGCATAGCCGTTCGCCTTGAGAATGGTGCCGACGGTGCCCTTGTCGATCGGGATGATCGAGTCGTAACCCGGATAGCCCGTCGCAATTTCGCCGACCACCCCGGTGCCCACCGAGTGATGGTTGCGGCCCGTGATGATCGCCGCGCGCGTCGGCGAGCAGAGCGCCGTTGAATGGAAGTTGGTGTAGCGCAGCCCCTGTTCGGCGATGCGGTCGAGGGCGGGCGTCGGAATCACGCCGCCAAACGTGCCCGGCGCGCCGAAGCCGCAATCATCCGTCATGATCAGCAAGACGTTGGGCGCGCCCTTAGGCGGCACCACGCGCGGAGCCCACCAGGGTTTGGACTCCGACGCTTTCTCTTTGATCTCCCCGCCAAAAATTACCGGCGGGGGCGGAATTTGTTTGCCATCGATGGTGGTAGTAGTGCCGGGCGCTCCCAACTCACCCGTCACCACTTGCCCGCTTGCGGGCCCGGAAAGCGTGGCGATACCCAGCAAGAGGACGACGAGGCTGCTGGTTTGCAGGACATCACGGCGAAAGCGCATGCGAAGTACTCCCTCTGGCGGGAAAGCAGGCGCCTTACGGCCCACCCATCACGCGACTTCCCGCGTTTCCCGGTATTGGGTTCTGTAGAATCAATCTATTGCATTGTGATCGTCACACCGCCGACGGCGGCTGACACTTCCGCGCCCACCCGAGCGCCACTGAGCTGCAAGATGACGCCATTGGCGTTCTGCAACTGTGCGCCACCTGCGCCGCCGGCGACCGCTCCGCCTGCGCCGGCTACAACATAGCTACCTGCCAGATCGCCGGGTCTCCGTAAGTTCAGTGCCCTGCCCACGAACTTGCTGGTGGAGGCGCCTATCGAAAGGCCCAAACTCATGCCCGAAACCGTGAAAGGATACTTCTTGCCGCGAAAGGTTAATACACCTTGGCCGCCGCCGACATCGACGATAACCCCCCCCTTAGTGAAGACGACACTTACGGTGCCGGTATCAGCGAAGGAAACACTTGTAAAACCCGTCAGCAGGAACAGCGCTACAGCGGCGGCCTGACACGCTCGGTAAATTTTCATATCGCCCCTCCAATGTCTGGTCCTACCTCTCTATTAGAAGAGGATGGCTCCATTGATCTGTGTCAATGCTCGGCGGACTTGCGTTCGACCCGCATGGCCCAGCCTACATGATTTTCCCGGCTGGGCTCGATGCAATAACCGGCCGCCTGGCGGTATTCTTTATTGCTGGTCAGATGGGTTAGCTGACGCTGATGTCCGATGTGGGTCAATCGCGTCAGTTTGGCTGCGTACCGCCGACTTCCGCTCTGCCCCCGTCAACGGACAAAACGTTCCTCCGCTAGCCTGCATTCAGCACAATGTTGAACACCACCAATTTCGACTCCGGCTCCATCTCCGAAGTTGGCTGCAATAGCTTGGCGACAAGCAAATCCTTTTGCTCCAATGCGGTTTGAAAAAAGCGGTCTGGTT
>DATNCF010000234.1:0-2420 GCA_035571675.1 Burkholderiales bacterium
TCACCGACAACAACCGCACCGGCGGCTCGGCGTTCCTCACCCATGCCATGTGGGCGGCGCTGGCGCTGGAAGCCGGCCAGTGCGACGCGGCGCTGATCTGCTACGGCAGCAACCAGCGTTCCGGCGCGGGCAAGCTGGTCAGCTCGGCCAAGCCGTCGCCCTACCAGGGGCCGTACCGGCCGCCCATGCCCGTGGGCGGCTACGCCCTGGCCGCCGCGCGCTACATGCACGAGTTCGGCGCCAGGAAAGAACAATTCGGTGAGGTGGCTTTGGCCGCACGAAAATGGGCGCAACTCAATCCCGAGGCGTTCATGCGCGACGACCTCACTATGGAGGGGTATCTGGCCTCGCGCATGGTCAGCAGCCCCTTCGGCGTGCGCGACTGCTGCCTGGTCACCGATGGAGCGGCTGCGGTTGTGATGACGCGCGCTGATAGGGCAAAGGATCACGCCAAGAAGCCGGCCTACCTCCTGGGCTGCGCGGCAGCGACCTACCACCTCGACATCCTGGCCATGCCGGACCTCACGACGTCTGCAGCCGCAGATTCGGGCAAACGGGCCTTTGCCCAGGCGGGCGTGAAGCCCTCGGACATCGACGTGGTGGAACTCTACGACGCCTTCACCATCAACACCATACTGTTCCTGGAAGACCTGGGCTTCTGCAAGAAGGGCGAGGGAGCGAGCTTCGTCTCAGGCGGACGCATTGCGCCCGGCGGTGAATTGCCGGTGAACACGAACGGCGGGGGACTGTCGTGCGTTCACCCCGGCATGTACGGGCTGTTCACCATGGTGGAAGCCGTGACTCAGATACGGGGCGAGGGCGGAGCAAGGCAGATACCCAACGTCAACCTCGCGCTTGCGCATGGGAATGGAGGAAACTTGTCCAGCCAGGTGACGGCAATATTCGGCTCAGAGGCCGCGCTGTAGATTTGCCGTTATCTCGTTGCCCTCACCCCAACCCCTCTCCCTGGGGGAGAGGGGCTAGCTCGGTGCCGTGCTCCCTTCTCCCCCCAGGGGAGAAGGGCTGGGGATGAGGGGGCAACGATACTGGGTGGCTAAATTGCGCCCGCTGCCTTGAGCTTCGCAATTTCCTCTGTCGACTTTCCCAATACTTCCTTCAGAACCTTATCCGTGTGCTCACCGACCATTGGCGGCGCGCGGTGTTCTACCGGCGTATCTGAAAATCGCAGCGGGCTGTGTATCGCCGGCACCGAATGCCCGTTCGCCCGCGGCAAATTCATTTCCAATCCGCGGTGCTTCACCTGCGGATCGTTGAATACCTGCGCGATGTCGTTGATGGGCCCGCCAGGCACTCCGGCCCGCTCAATGATCTCCACGCACTCCGCCGTGCTGCGCGAAGAAAACTCCGCGTTCAGCATTCCATAAACCAGGTCGCTGTTTTTCAATCTATCCGGGTTGGTTTTGAAGCGCTCGTCGGCCGCCCACTCCGGCTTGCCCAACTCCTTGCAGAAACTGCTCCACTGCCCCTCCGTCGCGCAGATGAGCAACGCATAGCCATCCTTGGTCCTGAAGGCCTCGGATGGACAGGTTCCCGGATTCCGGTTGCCGGCGCGTTGCGTGACCATGCCGTTCAACAGGTAACCCAGCGAAAACTGGCTGTTGAGGAATATGGCGGTATCCAGTAACGACGTGTCGATGTGCTGCCCCTGTTCCGTATCCCGCCGGTGCCACAGCGCGCCGAGGATGGCGATGGCGCCAAACAAACCGGCGGACACATCGATCAGGTTCACCGGCGTGCGCATGGGCGCTGAACCTGGAGAGCCTTCCGGTGGCCCCGCCACGCTCATGAGTCCGGCGCGGCCCTGCATGGCGCCGTCGAAGGCGGGTTTGGGGGCGTCCGGGCCTTCCTGGCCGTAGCCCGTGACGGAGCAGTACACCAGACCGGGGTGCAGCTTGTGCAGGGTGTGGTAGTCCAAGCCGTAGCGCTTCAAACCGCCCACCTTGTGGTTCTCCACCAGCACGTCGCACTTCAGCGCCAGGTCGCGCACCAGTTGCGCGCCCTCGGGCTTGCTGATGTCGGCGGTGATGGAAAGCTTGCCGCGGTTCCAGGCCAGGTAGGCGCCGCTGTCGCCCTGCTTGCGGCGCGGATCGTCCATGGCGGCGAACGGGCCCACGCCGCGGATCTCGTCGCCCATGCCGGGCCGCTCTACCTTGTACACGGTGGCGCCCAGGTCGGCCAGCGACTGGGTGCAGGTGGGGCCGGCGATGAAGCGCGACAGGTCGAGCACGCGGATGGAGGAGAGGATGTTGGCCATGTTGCCTCAGCAATGAAAAAGGCCCGGCAATTTTGCCGGGCCTTGATTGTAGTGCTTTGACTTGTAGAGGAGCGGGAAAGGACGCTCAGATGCCCCAGAGCTTGGCGGCGTTGCCGCCGAGGATTTTCTTGCCCTTGTCGGGACC
>DATNCF010000235.1:0-16485 GCA_035571675.1 Burkholderiales bacterium
TGGAGCCCAAGGACAAGCTTGCGGAGCATGACTCCTGGGGGGTGTTCAACGCGCTGGGCGACCTGATAACCACCGGCCCGACCCGCACGAATGTAAACGACTACAGGACAATCCTGATCGTCTGAGAGGTTATTGAAAAGCCTTAAAGCTATTCATTCGGGTGTCACCGAACAACTCCCGCACCCTGCAGGCGAATCGCGGTCGGCGACCAGGGTCATTTTCTGAAATTCGGTAAATCGAATCTCAAAAAACAAAGGGCCGGTAAACCAGCCCTTTTTCAAACTTCTGATATGTGGTGATCAGGCTTCTGCAGCCTTTGCTTCGTCCTTGCCTTCCGGCCGGTCGAGAAGCTCAACCAGCGCCATCGGCGCATTGTCACCTTTTCGGAAGCCGAATTTCAGGATGCGCAAATACCCGCCCGGCCGCTTGGCGAAGCGCGGGCCCAGTTCGGCGAACAGCTTGGTCACCATGTCGCGGTCGCGCAGGCGGTTGAACGCCAGGCGGCGGTTGGCCAGCGTGGGGGTCTTGCCCAGGGTGATCATGGGCTCGACCACGCGGCGCAGTTCCTTGGCCTTGGGCAGAGTAGTGGTGATGACCTCGTGCAGCAGCAGCGAATTGGTCATGTTGCGCAGCATGGCCAGGCGATGGCTGCTGGTCCGGTTGAGCTTGCGCAGTCCGAGGCGGTGGCGCATGGTCTTGTCTTCCTTCCTGAGTATTTCTTAACCGCGTGCGGTTTCCAATTAACCGCGGGCGGTTTCCAAACCCGCGGGCGGCCAGTTCTCCAGCTTCATGCCCAGGGTGAGGCCGCGCGAGGCCAGCACTTCCTTGATCTCGTTCAGCGACTTGCGGCCGAGGTTGGGCGTCTTCAGCAACTCGGTCTCGGTGCGCTGGATGAGGTCGCCGATGTAATAGATGTTCTCGGCCTTGAGGCAGTTGGCCGAGCGCACGGTGAGTTCGAGGTCGTCCACCGGGCGCAGCAGGATGGGATCGACCTGCGGGCTCTTCTTTTCCTCGGCCACGGGGGCGGTGCCTTCCAGCGCGGCGAACACCGAGAGCTGGTCGACCAGGATGCGCGCGGCGTAGCGGATGGCTTCCTCGGGCTCGATGGCGCCGTTGGTCTCGATGTCGATGATGAGCTTGTCGAGGTCGGTGCGCTGCTCCACGCGCGCCGATTCCACGGCGTAGGAAACGCGGCGCACCGGCGAGAACGAGGCGTCGAGGATGATGCGGCCGATGCCCTTGGATTCCTCGGCGATGACACGCAGGTTGCCCGGTACGTAGCCGCGGCCCTTCTCCACCTTGATCTGCAGCTCCAGCTTGCCGCCGGGCGAGAGGTGGGCGATGACGTGCTGGGGATTGATGATTTCCACGTCGTGGCCGGCCTCGATGTCGCCGGCCGTGACCGCGCCCTCACCGGACTTGCGCAGGGTGAGCAGCGCTTCGTCGCGGTTGTGCAGGCGCAGCACCACGCCCTTCAGGTTGAGCAGGATTTCGACCACGTCTTCCTGCACGCCCTCGATGGTGGAGTACTCGTGCAGCACGCCGCTGATCTGCACTTCGGTGGGGGCATGGCCGGGCATGGAGGACAGCAGCACGCGGCGCAGCGCGTTGCCGAGGGTATGGCCATAGCCGCGCTCAAACGGCTCCATGACCACGCGGGCGTGGTTGGGGGCGACCGTCTGGACTTCGATAATGCGCGGCTTCAGGAATCCACTGGTTTGCATGTAGGTTTTCCCAATGAGGAAAAGGAATCCCCGGGGCCGCGCGGCGCGGCCCCAGTTGCGTTGTTACTTCGAGTACAGCTCGACGACGAGGCTCTCGTTGATGTTGGAGGGCAGCTCGCTGCGCTGAGGCAGGGCCTTGAACTTGCCCTTCAGCGACTTGACGTCCACCTCGATCCAGTCCGGGAAGCCGCGCGACTCGGCGGCTTCGGCCGAGGCCTTGATGCGCAGGTGCGCGCGGGCCTTCTCGGTGACTTCCACGGTGTCGCCGGGCTTGACCTGGTAGGAGGGGATGTTCACCCGCTTGCCGTTCACCAGCACGCCGTTGTGGCGCACGATCTGGCGCGCCTCCGTGCGGCTGGCGCCGAAGCCCATGCGGTAGGACACGGTGTCCAAGCGCGACTCCAGCACCTGCAGCAGGTTCTCGCCGGTGACGCCCTTGCGGCGATCGGCTTCGAAGTAGGCGCGGCGGAACTGGCCTTCCAGCAGGCCGTAGACACGGCGCATTTTCTGCTTTTCGCGCAGTTGCTTGCCGAAGTCGGACAGGCGCTGCCCGCTCTTCTGGCCGTGCTGGCCGGGAGCGTAGCTGCGGCGCTCGATGGCGCACTTGTCGGTGAAGCACTTTTCGCCCTTGAGGAAAAGCTTTTCCCCTTCGCGGCGGCACTGGCGGCACTTGGGATCGAGGTTACGGGCCATAAGGTTCTCGGGTTCTCGCGGTCTAGATGCGACGCCGCTTGGGCGGACGGCAGCCGTTGTGCGGCACCGGGGTCACGTCGGAAATGCTGGTGATCTTGAGGCCGAGCGCGTTCAGGGCGCGCACGGCGGACTCGCGGCCCGGCCCGGGGCCCTTGATGCGCACTTCCAGGTTCTTCACGCCGCATTCCTGCGCGGCGCGGCCGGCATGCTCGGCCGCCACCTGGGCGGCAAACGGCGTCGACTTGCGCGACCCCTTGAAGCCGGCCATGCCCGAAGTCGCCCAGGACAAGGCATTGCCCTGGCGGTCGGTGATGGTGATGATGGTGTTGTTGAAGGAAGCGTGAACGTGCGCGATGCCTTCCGCGACGTTCTTCTTGACCTTCTTGCGCACCCGCGATGCGGCGGGAGCGGCGGCTGCCGGTTTGGCCATTAAGGTATTCCTCTAAATTCCTGCTATTCGTTCGCTAGCTAATCTAAAAACTCGCTGAATCGTCAATTCAGTGCGGCTCGTCTACCCCAGCCGGGGGATTTTCAAGGGGGCTGCTGAGCCCCCTTGAACCTAACTTGCCAGGGCCGCGCTCAATTGCGGTTGGACGGTCAACTAACCTTTGCTGGGCGCGGACTGAAGCTTGATCGCCGCCTTCCGCGGCCCCTTGCGCGTGCGCGCATTCGTGCGCGTGCGCTGGCCGCGCACCGGCAGGCCCTTGCGGTGGCGGGTGCCGCGGTAGCAGCCCAGGTCCATGAGACGCTTGATGTTCATGGACACTTCGCGGCGCAGATCACCTTCGACCGTGATGCGGGAAACTTCCACCCGCAGCTTTTCCATTTCGTTCTCGGACAGGTCCTTGATCTTGGCGTGCAGGTTGATGCCCGCCGACGTGCAGATCTTCTGCGCGCGCGTGCGGCCGATGCCGTAGATCGCCTGCAGGGCGATTTCGGCATGCTGGTGGTTGGGTATGTTCACCCCTGCGATGCGGGCCATCCGTTCACTCCGTCAAAGTCGTTCCGCTCTGCCAGCCGGGCCACGGCCTGAGAAGAGGAACCAAAAATTATACATCGAAACAACGACTAATGCCAAGCAACCCAGCCAGAGGCGCTTAGCCCTGGCGCTGCTTGTGCCGGGGGTCGGTGCAAATGACGCGCACCACGCCCTTCCTGCGGATCACCTTGCAGTTGCGGCAGATTTTCTTCACCGAAGCCAGCACTTTCATTTCTTGCTCCTTATTCCCGTAACGCCTGAAGGGATATACCCTCCAATTCCCCGTCCAGGGCCCACACCCTGTCCTACTTCGCCCGGAATACGATGCGCCCGCGGGTCAGGTCGTAGGGCGTCAGTTCAACCGTCACCTTGTCGCCGGGCAGGATGCGGATGTAGTGCATGCGCATCTTTCCGGATATATGTCCCAGCACCACGTGGCCGTTCTCCAGCTTGACCTTGAAGGTCGCGTTGGGGAGATTGTCGAGAATCTCGCCCTGCATCTGGATGACGTCTTCCTTGGACATACCGGGGCTCTAACTCCTGTTCAGCGGATCGGGAAACCCGATCCTCCCTTGAAATTGGCTTTCTTCATCAGGCTTTCGTACTGGTGGGTCATGACGTAGGCCTGCACCTGGGCCATGAAATCCATGGTCACCACCACGATGATCAATAGGGACGTTCCGCCGAAATAGAAGGGCACGTTCCACTTGAGGATCAGAAATTCGGGCAGCAGGCACACCAGGGTCACGTAAAGGGCCCCGGCCAGCGTCAGCCGCATCAGGATCTTTTCCAGGTAGCGGGCGGTCTGGTCGCCGGGACGGATGCCGGGGACGAAGGCGCCCGACTTTTTGAGGTTGTCGGCCGTTTCCTTGGGGTTGTACTGCAGCGCCGTATAGAAAAAGCAGAAGAAAATGATGGCGCTGGCGTACAGCAGCACGTAAATGGGCTGGCCCGGCGACAGCGTGGCCGCCACGTCCTTCAGCCAGTTGGTCCCCTGGTTGGAGCCGAACCACCCGGCAATGGTGGCCGGGAACAGGATGATGGAGCTGGCGAAAATCGGCGGAATCACGCCCGACATGTTCAGCTTGAACGGCAGGTGCGAGCTTTGGCCGCCGTAAATCTTGTTGCCCACTTGTCGCTTGGCGTAGTTGACCAGGATCTTGCGCTGGCCGCGCTCGACGAAGCACACGCCCCAGGTGACCAGCACCACGGCCGCCACCACCAGGATGGCGGTGAGGGGGTTCATGGCCCCGGTGCGCACCAGTTCCAGCAGACCGGCGATGGAATTGGGCAGCCCCGCGGCAATGCCCGCGAAGATGATGATGGAGATGCCGTTGCCCAGGCCGCGCTCGGTGACCTGCTCGCCCAGCCACATCAGGAACATGGTCCCGGTGACAAGGGTGGTCACGGCCGTGATGCGGAAGGCCATGCCCGGGTCGATGACAAGGCCGGGCTGGGACTCCAGGGCGACGGAAATGCCGATGGCCTGGAAGAACGCCAGCGCGACGGTGCCGTAGCGGGTGTACTGGGTGATCTTGCGCTGCCCGGCCTGCCCTTCCTTGCGCAAGGCCTCGAGCTGCGGCGAAACCGAGGTCATGAGCTGCATGATGATGGAGGCGGAGATGTAGGGCATGATGCCCAGGGCAAAGATCGTGAACCGCGACAGGGCCCCGCCCGAAAACATGTTGAACAGGCCCAGGATGCCGCCCTGCTGGGTCTGGAACAGCTCGGCCAGGCGCGCCGGATCGATGCCGGGCACGGGAATGTGCGCGCCGATCCGGAATACCAGCAGCGCGCCGAGCAGGAAGAACAGCCGGTTCTTCAGGTCGCCGTACTTGCCGGATTTGCCGAGTTGTGGGGTGGCGGTGGCCATATGCTGTCTGAGTCAGGGCCGATCAGGCCGGTTCCTTCTTCGCCTTCTTGGGCAGCTTGCGCGGCTGCTCGACTTTCACCGGGTCGGTGATCGCGCCGCCGGCGGCTTCGATGGCGGCGCGGGCGCCCTTGGTGACGGCCAGGCCGACCACGTTGACCTTGCGGGCCAGCTTGCCGGCCAGGATCACCTTGGCCTGCTCCACGTAGCGGGTCACCAGCCCTGCCGCCTTCAGGGTTTCCAGGTTGGCTTCCTCGCCCTGCACGCGGGCGAGGTCGGCCAGGCGCACCTCCTCGGAACGAATGCGCGAGGCGAAACCGCGCTTCGGGAGGCGGCGATGCAGCGGCATCTGGCCGCCTTCGAAACCTACTTTGTGGAATCCGCCGGAACGGGATTTCTGGCCCTTGTGGCCGCGGCCCGCGGTCTTGCCCAGGCCGGAGCCGATGCCGCGGCCCACGCGCCGGCGCGGCTTCTTCTCGCCCTCGTTGGGCTTGATGGTGTTCAGTTCCATGTCGGTTCCTAAGCGTTCGCCTTGACGAGGTAGAACACGGCGTTGATCATGCCGCGCACCTCGGGGGTGTCCACCACTTCCACGGTCTGGTTGAGCCGGGAAAGGCCCAGGCCACGCACCGTCGCCTTATGGGCCTTCTTGCAGCCGATCGGGCTCTTCACCAGCGTGACCTTGATTTTCTTGTCAGCCATGATTGCTCTCTTCGTGCCTAACCGGTGATGTCGGCCACCGACTTGCCGCGCTTGGCGGCGATCTCGGCGGGGGTGTTCATGCGGCGCAGGCCGTCCAGCGTCGCACGCACCACGTTGTAGGGGTTGGTCGAGCCGATGCACTTGGCCAGGATGTTGGTGACGCCCATGACCTCGAACACCGCCCGCATCGGGCCGCCGGCGATGATGCCGGTTCCGTCGGAAGCGGGTTGCATGATCACCGTGGAGGCACCGTGCTTGCCCACCACGGCATGGTGCAGCGTGCCCTTCTTGAGCTTGACGCGGAACAGCCTGCGGCGCGCTTCGTCCAGGGACTTCTGCACCGCCACCGGCACTTCGCGGGCCTTGCCCTTGCCCATGCCGATGCCGCCGTCGCCGTCGCCCACCACGGTGAGCGCGGCGAAGCCGAGCACACGGCCGCCCTTCACCACCTTGGTGACGCGGTTCACCGCGACCATTTTCTCCTTCAGGCCGTCGCCACGCTCCTCGCCGGCCTGCATCCTGGGTTGCATTCTTGCCATGTGGCTCTACCCCGTTTAGAACTTGAGGCCGGCTTCACGCGCGGCATCCGCCAGCGCCTTGATGCGGCCATGAAATTGATATCCGGAACGGTCGAAAGCCACGGCCTCGATGCCCGCGCCCTTGGCCTTTTCCGCGATGCGCTTGCCCACCGCGGCGGCGGCGGCGGCGTTGCCGCCGTTGGCGATGCTGGCGCGCACTTCCTTCTCCAGGGTGGAGGCGCTGGCCAGCACCTTGGTTCCGTCGGCGGAGAACACCTGCGCGTAGATGTGCGAGTTGGTGCGGTGCACGGCCAGGCGCGCGGTCTTCAGCTGATGGATCTTGTGCCGGGTCTGCGCGGCACGCCGCAGTCGGGCGGATTTCTTGTCGATCATCATCTACCCCTTATTTCTTCTTGGTCTCTTTGAGCACGACCCGCTCGTCAGCGTAGCGCACGCCCTTGCCCTTGTACGGCTCGGGCGGGCGCACGGCGCGGATCTCGGCCGCCACCTTGCCCACGAGCTGCTTGTCCATGCCCTTGACCAGAATCTCTGTCTGCGAGGGCGTCTCCACCTTGATGCCCTTGGGCATCTGCTGCACCACGGGGTGCGAGAACCCCAGCGCCAGGTTGAGCTTGTCGCCCTGGGCCTGGGCGCGGTAACCCACCCCCACCAGGGTGAGCTTGCGCTCGAAACCCTTGGTGACGCCGGTCACCATGTTGGCCACCAGGGCGCGCAGCGTTCCCGACATGGCGTTCGCTTCATACGAATCGTCGGCCACGGCGAACACCAGCTGCTCGCCGTCCTTCGACACCTTGACCTTGCCGTCCAGCTTCTGCGACAGGGCGCCGAGCGGCCCCTTCACCGACACCTCGGTGGCGGCGATGTTCACTTCCACGCCCTTGGGCAGGGCAACCGGGCTTTTTCCGATACGCGACATGACAGGCCCCTTACGCCACGATGCACAGCACTTCGCCGCCCACGCCGCTCGCGCGCGCGGCGCGATCGGTCATGACTCCGCGGGAGGTGGAGACGATGGCCACGCCCAGGCCGTTCATCACCTTGGGCAGGTCGTCGCGCCCGCGGTAGATGCGCAGGCCGGGACGCGACACGCGCTCGATCTTCTCGATCACGGGGGTGCCGGCGTAGTACTTGAGGGCGATCTCGAGCTGCGGCTTGCCGTCGTTGGCCTGCTCGCTGAAACCCTCGATGTAGCCCTCGTCCTTCAGTACCTTGGCGATGGACGCCTTCAGCTTGGAAGCCGGCATGGACACGGTGGTCTTGCGGACCATCTGCGCATTGCGGATGCGCGTCAACATGTCGGAGATGGGATCGGTCATGCTCATGCGTTCTCCTTGTCCCTTACCAGCTGGCCTTGGTCAGGCCGGGCACCTCGCCGCGCATGGCGATCTCGCGCAGCTTGTTGCGCGCCAGGCCGAACTTGCGGAACACGCCGCGCGGGCGGCCGGTGAGCTTGCAGCGGTTGCGCAGGCGCGTCGGCGACGCGTTGCGCGGCAGCCGTTCCAGCCTGGCGCGGGCCTCGGCGCGGTCTTCCTCGGCGAGGCTCTGGTCGTTGATGGCGGCGAACAGTTCCGCGCGCTTCGCGGCGAACTTGGCGACGGTCTTGCGGCGCTTGTCTTCGCGGTTGATGAGTGCCAGCTTGGCCATAGTGGTCCTGACTCGACTTAGTTCTTGAACGGAAACTGGAAGGCCGCCAGAAGCGCGCGCGCTTCGTCGTCGGTCTTCGCCGTGGTGGTGATGCTGATGTTCATCCCGCGCAGGGCGTCGATCTTGTCGTACTCGATCTCGGGGAAGATGATCTGTTCCTTGACGCCCATGGAGTAGTTGCCGCGGCCGTCGAAGGCGCGGCCGGAAATGCCGCGGAAGTCGCGGATGCGCGGCATGGCGATGCTCACCAGCCGGTCCAGGAACTCGTACATGCGCGCGCCGCGCAGCGTCACCATGCAGCCCACGGGGTAGTCCTTGCGCACCTTGAAGGTGGCGATGGATTTCTTGGCCTTGGTGATGACCGGCTTCTGACCGGCGATCTTCACCATGTCGCCCACCGCGTGGTCGAGGATCTTCTTGTCCTGCACCGTCTCGCCCACGCCCATGTTAAGGGTGATCTTGCGGATGCGGGGCACCTGCATCTGGGTCTTGTAGCCGAACTTCTTCATCAGTTCGGGCACGACCTTATCGCGGTACTGCTCTTGTAAACGCGCCATGTATTTCTCTCTGGATCAAAAGTAGGGGATATACAAGGGAGGTGGAGGTGCTGCTTTCACCGCTTGTTCCATAGCCCCTAGACGTCGATCATTTCTCCGTTGGACTTGAACACGCGCACCTTGCGGCCGCCGTCGACGGTCTTGACGCCCGCGCGGTCGGCCTTCTGGGTCTGCGGGTTGAACAGGGCCACGTTGGACACGTGGATGGGCATGTCCTTGTCCACGATGCCGCCGGTCTGGCCCTTCATGGGATTGGGCTTGGCGTGCTTCTTGACCCGGTTCACCCCGTCGACGACGACGTGCTGGGCGTCCACGCGGCGGGTCACCGTGCCGCGCTTGCCCTTGTCGCGGCCGGCGATGACGATGACGTTGTCGCCCTTCCTCACGCGTTCCATTACAGCACCTCCGGAGCCAGGGATACGATTTTCATGAAGCGCTCGGTGCGCAGTTCGCGCGTCACCGGCCCGAAAATACGCGTGCCGATGGGCTCCATCTTGGCGGTGAGCAGTACGGCGGCGTTGGAATCGAAGCGGATCAGGCTGCCGTCCTGGCGGCGCACGCCCTTGGCGGTGCGCACGACCACGGCGTTGTAGACCTCGCCCTTTTTGACGCGGCCGCGGGGGGCGGCGTCCTTGACGCTCACCTTGATGACGTCGCCGATCGAGGCGTAGCGGCGCTTGGAGCCGCCCAGCACCTTGATACACATGACCGAACGCGCGCCGGTATTGTCGGCCACGTCCAGCACCGATTGCATCTGGATCATTTCAAATCTCCAACTTATCCTGCGGCGGCCACTCAGTTTCCTGTTGGGCCTGGGCAGACAGTTTTGGACCCCGTCCGGGGAAGGGCTCCGGCACCGCCGCCGGCAACCCAGAAAAAGCTCGGGCGCCGCGCAGTTCAGCCACTCAATCGGGCCGAAGCAGAAAAGACCGCGATTATAGGCTTATTGTCGCTCTTTACGCAACCGGCTCGGCCGGCCACGCTAACTGTCAGATATTCCGGCTCTTTTCCAGCAGCTTGGATACCGTCCAGGCCTTGGTCCGGGACAGCGGCCGGGTTTCCTCGATCTGCACCAGGTCGCCCTCTTTGAACTCGTTCTTCTCGTCGTGGGCGTGGTACTTCTTGGAACGGGTGATCACCTTGCCGATGAGGGCGTGGGTCACGCGGCGCTCCACCAGCACCGTGACGGTCTTGTCCATCTTGTCGCTGACCACGCGCCCGGTCAGGGTGCGGGTGTTCTTCTCTTGGTTCTTGGTTTCGCTCATGATTTCTCCGCGGCCTTCTGGCCGAGCACCGTCCGCACCCGTGCGATGTCGCGGCGCACCTTGCGCAGTTGGCTGTGGTTGGTGAGCTGTTGCGTGGCCTTCTGCATGCGCAGCGAAAACTGCGCCTTCAGCAGGTCATCGAGTTCCTTGTTCAGTTGCGCCGCATCCTTGGCGCGCAATTCGGACGCCTTCATGATCTTAGGTTCCTATCTCAAGTGGGGGATTTATAAGGGGGCGCTGTTTCGAAAATGCGCCCCTTGTTCCAAGCCCCCGCTTACCCCACTAGCCGGATAACAAAAGTGGTCTTGAGCGGCAGCTTGGCCGCGGCCAGGGCAAACGCCTGGCGGGCCGTGCCCTCGTCCACACCGTCCATCTCGTACAACACGTTGCCGGGCCGGATCTCGGCCACGAAATACTCGGGGTTGCCCTTGCCCCCGCCCATGCGGACTTCAGCGGGCTTATGGGAAATGGGCTTGTCCGGAAAGATGCGGATGAACACGCGCCCGCCGCGCTTGATGTGGCGGGTCATGGCGCGGCGCGCGGCTTCGATCTGGCGCGCCGTGAGGCGGCCGCGCTCGGTGGCCTTGAGGCCGTATTCGCCGAACGACACCTTGGTGCCGCGCGTGGCCACGCCCTTGTTGCGGCCCTTCTGCTGCTTCCGGTATTTGGTTCTCGAGGGTTGGAGCACTTCGCTCTCCTATTGCTCTGTCTGTTACTGCCCGGAAGACGGGGGGCTTCCCGCGTCGTCCTTGGCCTTGCGCACGCGGCGCACCGGGGGCTTCTTTTCCTCGGCGGCGGCCGGAGCGGCGGCGGGTGCGGCAGCGGCCGCGGGCGCTTCGCCCTCGGCCTTCTTCGCGGCGCCGGCACGCGGACGCGCCGGGGCGCGCGGCTTGGCGTCGCGGCCGGCCGGACCCTTGGCGTCGCCGTCGGCGCGGGCCGGACGGGGACCGGGAGCCCGCCGGGTGCGCGAAGGCTCTTCGCTCTGGGGCATGGGCAAGGCGGCGGGCTGTTCGTTCTTGGCCAGCACCTCGCCCTTGTATACCCACACCTTCACGCCGATGACGCCGTAGGTGGTCTTGGCTTCGGAAAAGCCGTAGTCGATGTCGGCGCGCAGCGTGTGCAGGGGCACGCGGCCCTCGCGGTACCACTCGGTGCGCGCAATCTCGGCGCCGTTCAGGCGGCCGGCGCTCATGATCTTGATGCCCTGCGCGCCCAGGCGCATGGCATTCTGCATGGCGCGCTTCATGGCGCGGCGGAACATGATGCGCTTCTCGAGCTGCTGGGTGATGGAGTCGGCGATGAGCTGGGCGTCCACCTCGGGCTTGCGGATTTCCTCGATGTTGACGTGCACCATCTGCACGCCCAGCAGCTTGCGCAGTTCCGTCTTGAGGATTTCGATGTCCTCGCCCTTCTTGCCAATGACCACGCCGGGCCGGGCCGAATGGATGGTGATGCGTGCGTCCTTGGCCGGACGCTCGATCACCACCTTGCCCACCGAGGCGTGCCCCAGCTTGCCCTTGAGGTAATCGCGGACCTTGAGGTCCTCGTTCAGCATGCCGGGGAAGTTCTTGCTGTTGGCGAACCAGCGCGAACCCCAGTTCTTGTTGACGGCGAGCCGGAACCCGGTCGGATGAATTTTCTGTCCCATGGCTGTCCTTTACTTTTTCGCCGCGGTTTTTTTGGCCGCAGGCTTGCGCGCCGCCTTCTTCTCCTCGTCGCCCACGGTGACGAAGATGTGGCAGGTGGGCTTGCTGATGCGGTTGCCGCGCCCCTTGGCGCGGGCCATGAAGCGCTTCATGGTGGTGCCCTGCTCGACCATCACGCGCTTGACCAGCAGCTCGTCCACGTCGGCGCCGTCATTGTGCTCGGCGTTGGCGATGGCCGACTCCAGCACCTTCTTCAGGATGCGCGCGCCCTTCTTCGGGCTGAAGGTGAGCAGGTCGAGCGCCTTCTCCACGGGCATGCCGCGCACCTGGTCGGCGACCAGGCGCCCTTTCTGCGCCGAG
This sequence comes from Burkholderiales bacterium, assembly GCA_035571675.1. GTDB lineage: Bacteria > Pseudomonadota > Gammaproteobacteria > Burkholderiales > SG8-39 > CAIYPG01. The sequence continues at coordinate 11,980 of DATNCF010000235.1, forward strand.
AGGCGAACGCCGTACAGCTTGGCTTGGGTTTCCATGTCCTACCTCACTTCTTTTCCGCCGCTACCTTCTTGTCGGCCGAGTGGCCTTTGAAGGTGCGGGTGAGCGCGAATTCGCCGAGCTTGTGCCCGACCATGTTTTCGGAGATGTACACCGGCACGTGCTGCTTGCCGTTGTGCACCGCGATGGTCAGGCCGACAAAATCGGGCAGCACCGTGGAGCGCCGCGACCAGGTCTTGATCGGACGCTTGTCGTTGCCGGAACGGGCCTTGTCGACCTTGGCCACCAGATGATGGTCCACGAACGGACCCTTCTTGACTGAACGTGCCATGGTCGCCTCTATTTCTTGTTCCGGAACTGGATGATCATCCCGCGCGTGCGCTTGTTGCTGCGGGTCTTGTAGCCCTTGGTCAGAACGCCCCACGGGCTCACCGGATCGCGGCCGGCGGCGGTCTTGCCCTCGCCACCACCGTGCGGGTGATCGATCGGGTTCATGGCCACGCCGCGCACCGTCGGTCGGACGCCGCGCCAGCGCATCGCGCCGGCCTTGCCGATGGAACGCAGGCTGTGCTCTTCGTTGCCCACTTCACCCACGGTGGCGCGGCACTCCACGTGCACCTTGCGGATTTCGCCGGAGCGCAGCCGCACCTGGGCGTAGCTGCCGTCGCGCGCCAGGAGCTGCACCGAAGTGCCGGCCGAGCGCGCGATCTGGGCGCCGCGGCCGGGCTGCATTTCGACGCAGTGGATGGTGGTGCCCACCGGGATGTTGCGCAGCGGCAGGGTATTGCCCGGCTTGATCGGCGCCTCGATGCCGGACAGCAGTTGCGTGCCCACGCTCACGCCCTTGGGGGCGATGATGTAGCGGCGCTCGCCGTCGCCGTAGCACAGCAGGGCCAGGTTGGCGCTGCGGTTGGGATCGTATTCCAGGCGCTCCACCTTGGCCGGGATGCCGTCCTTGTTGCGGCGGAAGTCGATGATGCGGTACTGCTGCTTGTGCCCGCCGCCCTGGTGGCGCATGGTGACGCGGCCGGCGTTGTTGCGTCCGGCGCGCTTGGATTGCTTCTCCACCAGCGCCGCGACCGGCTTGCCCTTGTGCAAGTCGGGATTGACGACCTTGACCACGCCGCGGCGGCCATTGGAAGTGGGTTTGATCTTGACGAGTGCCATGGATTACTCCACCGCCTGAAAGTTGATTTCCTGGCCGGGCGCAAGGCACACATAGGCCTTTTTCCAGCTGCGCCGGCGTCCCATGAAGCGGCCGAAGCGCTTTTCCTTGCCCTTCACGTTGGTGACCTGCACGCTCTGCACCTTGACCTTGAACATGAGCTCGACCGCCGCCTTGATCTCGGGCTTGGTGGCGTCGTCGGCCACGCGGAACACCGCCTGGTTGTTCTTCTCGCCCACGAAGGTGCTCTTTTCCGACACGGTCGGCGCGAGCAGGACCTGCATCAATCGTTGTTGGGTGCTCATTTCAGGCGCTCCTCGAATTTGGCCACGGCGCCGCGGGTGAGAATGACGTTGCGGTAACGGATCAGCGAAACCGGGTCGGCGTGGTCCACGTCCACCACCAGCACGTTGGGCAGGTTGCGCGAGGACAGCTGCAGGTTCGCATCCACGCTGTCGGTGATGAGCAGCGCCTCGGTGATGCCCATGCCCTTCAGCTTGTCGGCCAGCAGCTTGGTCTTGGGAGCGGACAGCGCCAGGCTCTCCACCACCTTGAGGCGGTCTTCGCGCGCCAGCTGCGACAGGATGGAGCACATCCCGGCGCGGTACATCTTGCGGTTCACCTTCTGGCTGAAGTTCTCGTCGGGCGAGCTGGGGAAGATCTTTCCGCCGCCGCGCCACAATGGGCTGGCGTTGTCGCCGGCGCGGGCGCGGCCGGTGCCTTTCTGGCGCCACGGCTTCTTGCCGGAGTGGATGACGTCGCTGCGCCCCTTCTGGGCGCGCGTGCCGCTGCGGCCGTTGGCGCGGTAGGCCACCACGATCTGGTGCACCAGCGATTCGTTGTATTCGCGCGCGAACAGGGCGTCGGAAGCGGCCACGGTGGACGCGCTCTGGCCCTTGTCGTCGATGAGCTTGAGTTCCATTGCCTACCTCACTTCTTGGCCGGGGCTTTGCCCGCAGCCTTGGCTGCCGGCTTGGCCGCGGGGGCTGCCTTGGGCTTGCCGGGCTTGGCCGCGGGCCTGATCACCACGTCGCCGCCGCGGCTGCCGGGCACGGCGCCCTTGATCAGCACCAGTTGGCGCGCGGGGTCGAGGCGCACCACTTCCAGGCTCTGCACCGTGCGCTTGACGTTGCCGAGGTGGCCGGCCATGCGCTTTCCGGGCAGCACGCGGCCGGGATCCTGCGCCTGTCCGATGGAGCCGGGCGCGTTGGTGGTCACGGAGTTGCCGTGGCTGGCGCGGTTGGAGGAGAAGTTGTGGCGCTTGATGACGCCCGAGAAGCCCTTGCCCTGCGACGTGCCCGAGACATCCACCTTCTGGCCGACCTGGAAAATGTCCACGCCGATCTTGCCGCCCACCTTGAGGTTGCCGGCGTCGGCTTCGGAAATGCGGAATTCGCGCAGGATGTGCCCGGCTTCGACGCCGGCCTTGGCGAAATGGCCCGCCATGGGCTTGCTCACGCGGGAAGCACGGCGCTTGCCGTAGGCCACCTGCACGGCCACATAGCCGTCGGTGGCGCCGGTCTTGATCTGGGTGACGCGGTTGTCGGACACGTCCAGCACGGTCACCGGGAGCGAATCGCCCTCGTCGGTGAAAATGCGGGTCATGCCGACCTTGCGGCCAACGAGTCCCAAACTCATGGTACTAGCCCTCTTGTTTAGATATTGCCCTGGAGGTTCTGCTCAACCAGGGTGCCAACTGCAATTGGTTGGCCCTTCATCCTGCCGGTGTTGTGCGCCCACTTGACTCCGTTGGGCTACAGACCGGGTGCTGCCAAATCCTTTTTCTAAAATTCGTCCTGTCCGAGTTCGCTTATTGCGCTTCGTACAGTTACAGCTTGATCTCCACGTCCACGCCTGCCGGCAGGTCGAGCTTCATCAGCGCGTCCACGGTCTTGTCCGTGGGGTCGATGATGTCCATCAGGCGCAGGTGGGTGCGCATCTCGAACTGGTCGCGCGAGGTCTTGTTGACGTGCGGCGAGCGCAGCACGTCAAAGCGCTCGATGCGCGTGGGCAGCGGCACGGGTCCCTTGACCACGGCGCCGGTGCGCTTGGCCGTATCGACGATTTCCAGCGCCGACTGGTCGATGAGCCGGTAGTCGAACGCCTTCAGGCGGATACGGATTTTTTGGCTTTGCATGACGATTCCAATTACTCGATGATTTTCGCGACCACGCCGGCGCCGACGGTCTTGCCGCCCTCGCGGATGGCAAAGCGCAGGCCCTGCTCCATGGCGATGGGGGCGATCAGTGTCACCACCATCTTGATGTTGTCCCCCGGCATCACCATTTCGGTGCCGCTGGGGAGCTCCACCGACCCGGTCACGTCGGTGGTGCGGAAGTAGAACTGCGGCCGGTAGTTGTTGAAGAACGGGGTGTGGCGTCCGCCTTCTTCCTTGGACAGCACGTACACTTCGCACTCGAACTTGGTGTGCGGGGTGATGGAGCCGGGTTTGGAGAGCACCTGGCCGCGCTCGACTTCTTCGCGCTTGGTGCCGCGCAGGAGCACGCCGATGTTGTCGCCCGCCTGGCCCTGGTCCAGCAGCTTCCTGAACATTTCCACGCCCGTGCACACGGTCTTGGCGGTGGCCTTCAGGCCCACGATTTCCAGTTCTTCGCCCACTTTGACCACGCCGCGCTCCACCCGCCCGGTCACCACGGTGCCGCGCCCGGAGATGGAGAACACGTCTTCCACCGGCATCAGGAACGCGCCGTCGATGGCCCGCTCGGGGTTGGGGATGTAGCTGTCGAGGGCGTCGGCCAGCTTCATGATGGCGCCTTCCCCCAGGTCGCCGGTGTCGCCTTCCAGGGCTTTGAGGGCCGAGCCGATAATGATGGGGGTGTCGTCGCCGGGGAATTCGTACTTGGAGAGCAGTTCCCGCACTTCCATTTCCACCAGTTCGAGCAGCTCCTTGTCATCGACCATGTCCGCCTTGTTCATGAACACGATGATGTAGGGCACGCCCACCTGGCGCGCCAGGAGGATGTGCTCGCGGGTCTGCGGCATGGGGCCGTCGGCGGCCGACACCACCAGGATGGCGCCGTCCATTTGCGCGGCGCCGGTGATCATGTTCTTGATGTAGTCGGCGTGGCCCGGGCAGTCGACGTGGGCGTAGTGGCGCTTGCTGGTCTCGTACTCCACGTGCGCGGTGTTGATGGTGATGCCGCGCGCCTTTTCTTCGGGGGCCGCGTCGATCTGGTCGTAGGCCTTGGCCTCTCCGCCGAATTTCTTGGACAGCACCGTCGTGATCGCCGCCGTCAGCGTCGTCTTGCCGTGGTCCACGTGACCGATCGTGCCCACGTTCACGTGCGGCTTGGTGCGCTCAAATTTGCCTTTGGACATGGTCT
>DATNCF010000236.1:0-2108 GCA_035571675.1 Burkholderiales bacterium
CGTGGTGAGCGGCGCCAGCGCCGGCGGCGGACTGGCGGCAGGCCTCGCCCTGCTCGCGCGCGACCGCGGCGAGATCAAGCTCAAGGGCCAGATGCTCATCTACCCCATGATCGACGACAGCAACGTCGCCCCGGCCACGGCCGAGCGGCCCGACACCCTGCTGTGGACGCGCGAGAACAACCGCGTGGGCTGGCTGTCCTACCTCGGCGTCACGCCCGGCAGCGCCGGCGTCTCACCCCACGCCGCCGCCACCCGCGCAACAGATTTGAGCAACCTGCCGCCGGCCTATATTTCCGTGGGCGACATCGACCTGTTCCGCGACGAGGACATTGCCTACGCGCAGCGGCTGCTGGCGGCGGGCATTCCCACCGAGTTGCACGTCTATCCTGGCGGGTATCACGGCTTCAATGGGATTGTGCCGAACTCGGGGATTGCGAGGCGGTTCAATGGGGATCGGGATGAGGCGTTGAAGCGGATGTTGCAAGGCTAAGAAATTCCATGGCGTCATCGCTGAACCACCGCGTCCAATGTTCTGAAAACGGCTTCCAAAGGAGAACACGCATGCCAGGATTCAACATCCGCCGGCGCGGCGCCATTCGCTTCACGAAAAACACACTGACTGCGCTGACGCTGGCCGGCGCGGTGGGCATGGGCGCGGCGGTCCACAATGCCGTCGCGCAGGAAGCGTGGCCCGTCCGCGTCGTGCGCGAAGTGGTGCCTTTCGCCCCCGGCGGCGCGACCGACCTTGCGGCGCGGGCCATTTCCGATCGCCTCAGCAGTCTGCTGGGGCAGCCCACCATCATCGACAACCGGCCGGGCGCCGGCGGCGCGCTCGGCGCCGTCGTCGTGGCCAAGGCGCCCGCCGACGGCTACACCCTGCTCTACGCGGCCAGCTCTTCCATGCTCATCCTGCCGGTGCTGGAGCAGGTGCAGTTCGACACCGTGCGCGACTTCTCCATCGCCGTGCGCGCGGTGAAGCTGCCGCTGCTGCTGGCCGCCTCGCCTTCGCTGGGCGTCACCGACCTGAAGGGCCTCACCGCCAAGCTGCGCGCCAACGCGGACAAATACGCCTACGGTTCGGCCGGCGCCGGCACCACCAGCCACGTCGCCGCCGCGGCCTATGCGCAGATGATCGGCGCGCCCGGCGTGGTGCACGTGCCGTACAAGGGCACGGCGCCCGCCATCCTGGACGTGATCGCCGGACGCCTCGCCTACATCATGGATGCCATGGGCCCGCTGGGCGAGAACATCCGCGCCGGCAAGCTGGTGGGCATCGCCGTCACCGAGAAGGAGCGCGTGCCGCAGTTCCCCAACATTCCCACCATGGCCGAGGCGGGCCTGCCGGAGTTCCTGGACTACACCTGGACGCCGTGGAGCGGCATCTACGTGCCCAAGGGCACGCCGCAGCCCATCATCGAGCGCATCAACCGCGAAACGAACCGGGCTTTGAAGGAGCCGGAGTTGATGAAGAAGCTGGATGACATGGGGTTCTTTCCCGTGTACCAGAGCGCGGCCGAGGCGCAGGCGCTGGTGAACCGCGAGTCCACGCTGTGGGCACCCCTGCTGAAGAAGCTGAACATCAGCGGCAACAACTAAGGTCGAAGCGCCTACTCCACCGCGCCACCGCGCTCCGCCAGCGGCTTCGCGCCCTGCTTTTCCATCACGGATTGCAGCACTTCGTAGTAGTGCCAGCCGTTGATGCGGGTGCGCCCCAGGAATATGGTCGGCGTGCTGGTGATGCCGAGCTCTCGTGCCTGGTTCACCGCGGCGAGCGCCTGTGGCTCATACCAGTGTTCGGACAGGGCGATGTTCATTTCGCGCGGATCGAGTCCCACGCGCCCGGCCGCCTCCACCAGCGTGCCGGCCTCGCCGATGTCCCGCCCTTCGGTCCACATCAGCTCGTACACCGCGGTCTTGTAGGCGAAATCGAGGCCGCGCTGAAAGGCCAGTTCCATGGCCTGGAAAGCGAGAAAGCTGTACTGGCGCTTTTCGGGAAAGCGAATGCGCGGATATTGTTCGGGCGCCATTTCCTTGATCCAGGCGTGAAGGCGCTCCATCCTGGCGGCCGTGTCGGCGTCGCCTGAGCGCGGCAGCCCCGCCGGCGGCGT
>DATNCF010000237.1:0-7545 GCA_035571675.1 Burkholderiales bacterium
GCGCCCGTCACATCGACACGCAGATCCCGTTCTTCACCCACATGCTGGAAGCCGTCGCCCGCCACGGGCTCTACGATCTCGAGGTGGTCGCGCGCGGTGATGTCGAGGTCGACGCCCACCACGTCGTCGAGGACGTCGGCCTGGTCCTGGGTGACGCGTTCGCCCAGGCGCTCGGCGACAAGAAGGGCATCCGGCGCTACGGCCATGCCTATGTGCCGCTGGACGAAGCCCTGTCGCGCGTGGTGCTGGATTTCTCCGGCCGGCCCGGCCTGGAATTCCACGTGCCGTTCACGCGCGCCCTGATCGGCGAGTTCGACGTGGACCTGGTGCACGAGTTCTTCCAGGGCTTCGCCAACCACGCGCTGGTCACGCTGCATGTCGACTGCCTGCGCGGCGACAATGCCCACCACCAGTGCGAGACCGTGTTCAAGGCCTTCGCGCGCGCGCTGCGCATGGCCGCCGAGCACGACCCTCGGGCTTCGGGGACCATCCCATCCACCAAGGGCGCGCTCTAAACGCGATTTGACCCGTGAAGATCGCTGTGGTCGATTACGGCATGGGGAACCTGCGCTCGGTTTCCAAGGCGCTGGAACATATCGCACCGGAGGCCGCGGTCAGCGTGACTTCCAGCTCTGCGGAAGTGTCCGCGGCTGATCGGGTTGTTTTCCCGGGCCAGGGGGCCATGCCCGACTGCATGCGTGAACTCGATGCGCGCGGCCTTCGGCCGGCGGTGGTCGCGGCGTCACGGTCCAAGCCCTTTCTCGGCATCTGCATAGGGCTGCAAATGCTGTTTGAAAGGAGCGAAGAGGGTCCTACCGATGGCTTGGGCATCCTCCCCGGCGAGGTACGCCGCTTTCCCCGCGGCCTGGCCGGGGCGGACGGCGCCCGGCTCAAGGTGCCGCACATGGGCTGGAACGGGGTGGCCGAGACCCTGGACCACCCGCTGTGGCGGGACATCCCCAGCGGCGAGCGCTTCTACTTCGTGCATTCCTACTACGCCGTCCCCCGGGAACGCGCCGTGGTGAGCGGCGAGGCGGACTATGGCCTCACCTTCTGCTGCGCTATAGCGCGGGAGAATATTTTTGCGGTACAGTTCCACCCTGAGAAAAGCCACACCGCCGGACTCCAACTGCTGAACAATTTCGTCCACTGGAATCCCTGACGCCTTCTTCGGGCGTTCCCGGCCACTCTCTTTCCACTGAATCCTCCCGGCAATGCTCATCATCCCCGCGATCGACATCAAGGATGGCCACTGCGTGCGCCTGAAGCAAGGCGACATGCAGGAGGCAACCACCTTTTCCGAGGAACCCGAGGCCGTCGCCAAGCACTGGCTGGCCCAGGGGGCGCAGCGCCTGCACGTGGTCGACCTGAACGGCGCGGTGGCGGGCAAGCCCAAGAACGAGGGCGCCATCTCGCGCATCGTCAAGGCCGTGGGCGAGTCCATCCCGGTGCAGCTCGGCGGCGGCATCCGCGACATGGACACCATCGAGCGCTACCTCGACCTGGGCGTGTCCTACATCATCATCGGCACGGCGGCCGTGAAGAACCCCGGCTTCCTGCAGGACGCTTGCTCGGCCTTCGCCGGCCACATCATTGTCGGCCTGGACGCCAAGGACGGAAAAGTGGCGGTTGAAGGCTGGTCGAAAATGACCCGCCACGAAGTGACCGACCTCGCGCTGAAATTCCAGGACTATGGCGTGGAAGCCATCATCTACACCGACATCGGGCGGGACGGCATGCTCACCGGCATCAACATGGACGCGACGGTGAAATTAGCCAGGGCGCTACGTGTGCCTGTCATTGCCAGTGGTGGACTGACCGGGCTGCCCGACATTGAAGAGCTGTGCAAGGTGGAATCGGAGGGCATCAGCGGCGTGATCGCCGGGCGATCGATTTACCAGGGCACACTGGATTTCAAGGCGGCGCTTGCTCTCGCCGAGAAACTGAACCCGAGCACCGAAGCTGAGGACGACTCGGCCAATTAAGCATTGACTTGGCGCGTAGCCAGTCGGTGACCCGCCCACTCCCCTGGCCCCTCTCCCCCAGGAAGAGGGGTTTGGGGTGAGGGCAACGTGATCAGCAATATCAAGCTCAGTCCCATGCTCGCCAAGCGAATCATTCCCTGTCTCGACGTCACCGCCGGCCGCGTGGTCAAGGGCGTCAACTTCGTCAATCTCACCGACGCCGGCGATCCCGTCGAGATCGCCAAACGCTACGACGACCAGGGCGCCGACGAGCTCACTTTCCTCGACATCACCGCCAGTTCCGACCAGCGCGATCTCATCCTCAACGTCATCGAGAGCGTGGCCGCACAGGTCTTCATCCCGTTGACCGTGGGTGGCGGAGTGCGCAAGGTCGAAGATGTCCGCCGCCTGCTCAACGCCGGCGCCGACAAGGTGTCCATCAACACCTCGGCGGTGGAAAACCCCCAGTTGGTGAAGGACGCCGCCGGCCGCTACGGCGCCCAGTGCATTGTCGTGGCCATCGACGCCAAGAAAAAGGCCGACGGCGCCGGATGGGAGGTCTATACCCACGGCGGTCGCAAAGCCACCGGGCTGGACGCGGTGGCCTGGGCCAAGCGCATGCAGGACCTGGGGGCGGGCGAAATCCTGCTCACCAGCATGGACCGCGACGGCACGCGCGAAGGCTTCGACCTGGCACTCACCCGCGCCGTGTCCGACGCCGTGGACATTCCCGTCATCGCCAGCGGCGGCGTGGGCTCGCTGGACGACATGGCCGACGGCGTGCTCAAGGGTGGGGCGGACGCCGTTCTGGCTGCGAGCATCTTTCATTTCGGGCAACATACCGTCAGGCAGGCTAAGGAAGTGATGGCCAAGCGGGGCATCGAGGTACGCCTCTAGGCCGTTCACCTGTTGATGGCGCCTGCTCGGCGCCTGTCCCGAATGGATGAATGAAAATGGGTTGGCTCGACGAGGTCAACTGGAACAGCGACGGTCTGGTCCCGGTCATCGCCCAGGAGGCGGGCACGGGGACCATACTCATGTTCGCCTGGATGAACCGCGAGGCCCTGGAACTCACGGTCAAGACCGGCGTGGCGGTGTACTGGTCGCGCTCGCGCCGGCGGCTGTGGAAAAAAGGCGAGGAATCCGGCCACGTGCAGAAGGTGCGCGAAATCCGCCTGGACTGCGACGAGGATGCCCTTGTCATTGAAGTGGAGCAGGTGGGCGGCATCGCCTGCCACACCGGCCGGCACCGCTGCTTCTTCAGGGTGCTGAAGGACGGCCAATGGGTGGCCGTGGAACCGGTGCTCAAGCACCCCGACGAGATCTACCAGAAGTAGGCGACCATGAGCGACATCCTGGAACGGCTGGCCGACACCATCGAGGCGCGCAAGGGCGCGGATGCCTCCTCGTCCTATGTGGCCAAGCTCTTCGCCGGCGGGAACGATGCCATCCTTAAGAAAATCGGCGAGGAGGCCACCGAAACCGTCATGGCCGCCAAGGACGGCCAGCGCCAGCGCATTGTCAGCGAGACCGCCGACCTGTGGTTCCATTGCCTGGTCATGCTGGCCCACCACGGCCTGCGGCCGTCCGACGTCCTCCAGGAATTGCACCGCCGCGAAGGAATTTCAGGGATTGACGAAAAGGCGGCGCGCGGGAAGGCCCCGGGCCCGGGGACGAGCGCCGGCCCTCGCTAAGGCCGAATGAACAAGCTTTTTCAGGTGTGTTTGCCATGACTACTGACTGTATTTTCTGCAAAATCGTCCGGGGTGAAATCCCCGCCCAGAAGGTGTACGAGGACGAGCACCTGCTCGCCTTCAAGGATATCCACCCCCAGGCGCCGGTGCACGTGCTGGTCATACCCAAGCAGCACGTGGCCAGCCTGGACGACTGCGATAGAACCCACGAAGCCGTCTTGGGCAAGCTGCTCCTGGCGGCCCCGCGCATCGCCCGGGAACAGGGTTCCAGCGACGGCTTCCGCACTATCATCAATACGGGAAAAGTCGGCCGTCAGGAGGTGTATCATTTGCATATTCACATTCTCGGCGGTCCCGCGCCTTTGCCTGGCGGGCTGCTGTCGCGAGGTTGACATGGGCTCCCTGAGCATCTGGCACTGGATCATCGTTCTCGTCATCGTGCTGCTGGTTTTCGGCACCAAGAAACTGCGCAACATCGGCACCGACCTCGGTGGCGCGGTGCGCGGCTTCAAGGAAGGCATGAAGGACACATCCGACCCATCCGGGTCGGCGCCGAGCGGGCGCACCATCGACGCCAAGGTCGAGGAAAAGCCGCACGCCTAAGCGCCCGCTCCGCCGCGGCGGCACCTTCACGCGGCTTTCTCCTGGTTTGCCATGTTTGACGTCGGATTCGGTGAAATGGTGGTCATCGCCGTGGTGGCGTTGATCGTCATCGGCCCGGAGCGTCTGCCGCGCGTGGCGCGCACCCTGGGCCACCTGTACGGGCGCATGCAGCGCTACGTCAACGACGTCAAGGCCGACATCAACAAGGAAATCGAGCTGGACGAGCTGCGCAAGTTCCGCGACCAGTTCAAGGACGCGGCGCAGTCGGCCGAGAACTCCATCCGCGAAGAGGCGCAGCGCATCGAGGCCGAAGCCCAGGCGGTGAAGGCCGATCTGCACGCGGCCAAGAGCGACGTCGAGACCGCGGCTTCAACGGTTACCGCGGCAACCGAACCCAAGGCGCCTGAATCGGCGCCTCAGCCCGCCCCGCCAGCGGCGGTGGTGACTACGGATTCGGCTGAAGCCGCGGCCAAGGGCAACGAACTGGCCCCAAGCGCGGCCGAACGGGCCGCTGAAAGCGCTGCCCACGCGGGCGCTCCCGCCGACCAGCAACCGGCCAGCGTGGCCGCTGCCAATCCGCCCGCCGGCCACGCATGAGCGACAGCCCCGAAGACAGCTTCATCTCGCACCTGGTCGAGCTGCGCGACCGGCTGCTGCGCGCCATCCTGTCGGTGCTGGTGGTGTTCCTGTGCCTGTTCTACTGGGCCCGCGACCTGTACGCCTGGCTGGCGCGGCCCATGCTCGCCGCGCTGCCCATGGGCGGGCAGATGATTTCCACCGACCCCATCGGCGTGTTCCTGGTGCCCATGAAAGTCACCCTGCTGGTGTCCTTCGTCATCGCGCTGCCCTACGTGCTGTACCAAGTGTGGGCCTTCGTCGCGCCGGGGCTGTACTCGCACGAAAAGCGCCTGGTGCTGCCGCTGGTGGTGAGCAGCTCGCTGCTGTTCATCGTCGGCATGGCCTTCGCCTACTTCCTGGTGTTCCCGGTGGTTTTCCGCTTCATGGCCTCGGTCACGCCCGAGGGGGTGGCGTGGATGACGGACATTGAGAAATACCTGTCCTTCGTGCTCACCATGTTCGTGTCCTTCGGCGCCATTTTCGAAGTGCCGGTGGTGGTGGTGGTGCTGGTGCGCGTGGGGGTGGTGTCGCTCGAAAAGCTGCGCAACATGCGGCCCTACGTCATCGTCGGGGCGTTCGTGGTCGGCGCGGTGCTCACCCCGCCCGACGTCATCTCCCAGCTCATGCTGGCCGTGCCGTTGTGCCTGCTGTTCGAGCTGGGCCTCATAGCCGCCCGCTTTGTAACGCCTTCCCCGCAACAAAGGGACGACAAAGCAGCAAGCACATAGATTCATTCAAGGATTCATTCGGGCGGGAGCATGCTGCCTTCCGACGCCGTGGGTACGGCGGTGCCGCAAGACCATATTCTTCCCTGAACATTCGAGCGGAGCGGCGGCGCCAAACTTACGGCGTTCGAATTGACAGGGGCGAACGTGTTGAGCGAGGGCACGGCCGCCCGACAGGGACAGGCGGCCGCACTCCGCCGCCCGAATAAAACGCTTTTTTAGTTATTGTTTTTTTGTTATTGCCTTTCGGCCACTTTCGGCCGCTTGCCCACTTCCATTTTCAGTTCCATCAGCTTGTGCTCCCGGCTGATGCTGGCCGTGACCGTGTTGCCCGGTGCAAATCCCGCCACCATGTTGCGCATGGCCGAAGGGTCGTGGAGGGCTGCGCCCGACAGCGACACCAGCACATCCCCCGGCTTGATGCCCGCCTTGTCGGCCGGGCCGCCGCGCACCACACCGGCAATCAGCACTCCCGCCCCGCTGTCGATCTTGAACGACTCGGCGATCTCGGGCGTGATTTCCTGGGGCTCAACGCCGATCCAGCCGCGGGTCACGGCGCCGCTCTTGATAATGGACTCCATCACCTGGCGCGCGCTCGAGACGGGAATGGCGAAGCCGATGCCCATGGAGCCGCCGTTGCGCGAATAGATGGCGGTGTTGATGCCGACCAAGTTGCCCCAGGCGTCCACCAGCGCGCCGCCGGAGTTGCCCGGGTTGATGGCGGCGTCGGTCTGGATGAAGTTCTCGAAGGTGTTGATGCCGGGCGTGCGCCCCAGGCCGCTGACGATGCCCATGGTCACGGTCTGGCCCACGCCGAAGGGGTTGCCGATGGCGAGCACCACGTCCCCCAGGCGCAGGCTGGCGTCGCTGCCGAAGGTGATGGCGGGCAGGGTGCCCGCGTCCACGCGCAGCACGGCGAGATCGGTCTCGGGATCGGAACCCACCACGCGCGCCTTGTAGCGCTTGCCGTTGGTGAGCGACACCTCGATGGCGTCGGCCGCCTCCACCACGTGCTGGTTGGTGAGGATGTAGCCGTTCTCGCTGACGATGACGCCCGACCCCAGGCCCTGGGTCTTCTGCGGCTCGGCCAGGCCTTCGCCGAAAAACTGCCGGAACAGCGGGTCGTTCATGAAAGGGTGGCGCGGCACCGCCACCTCCTTGGTGGTGTAAATGTTCACCACCGCCGGCACGGCGCGCCGCACCGCCTCGGCATAGGAATTGGCGCGCGCGGCCGCCCCCCCCACATTGGGCAGGCTGGCCGGCAGGGCCACCGCGTCGCGCAGCAGCGCGCCGCGTCCTGCGCCGTCACGGGCGGCATCGTGCAGCACGGGCGCGGCACCGGGCAGCCATTCAGGCTTGAGGGTGCTGACGACGAACAGCAGCGCCAGGGCGATGGTCGCCGTCTGCGCGAAAACCAGCCAGAGCTTTTTCAGGGGCACGAGAGCGGGGCGGAGTCGTGGGACGTGATCAAGCCCGTCATTATCGCCCAGCTTCGCAGCGGCCAAAAATCCCCAACCGGCGGCTGACCGGCACCCTATGGGGGATATTCCTTATTCCCAATAAGAATCATGCTCTTATGGTTCAAAATTTGGCTTTGAACCGAGCTTTCCGCTATACTCTGCCGGTTTTATTACAACTAGACCGAGCCGCCAGGCGGCCATTTTCGTCACATACTCTGCAAGGTTGCAAGAATGAGCGAACCAATCGACAGCGGCCGGCGGCAGATCATCGCCGTCACCGCGACCGTGGGCGCGGCCGCGGGCATCGCCGCCGCCGTGCCTTTCGTGGGCTCCATGCTGCCCTCCGACCGCGCCAAGGCGCTGGGCGCCCCCGTGGAAGCCGACATCAGCACCCTGGCGCCGGGTGAAATGCGCATCCTGGAGTGGCGCGGCAAGCCGGTGTGGGTCATCCGCCGCAGCAAGGAAATGATGGACGCCATCA
>DATNCF010000238.1:0-8590 GCA_035571675.1 Burkholderiales bacterium
CCTGCTTCTGGTAGATGCAGGCCTTCATGCAGTCGTTGCAGATGCGGTGGCCGGTGGCCGCCGCCATGGGGTTGTCCACGGTGATGATGGCCAGCGCCGTCACGGGCAGCCCCTGGGTCTTGGCCATGTGGAACTCGGAAATCTTCTCTTCCAGCGGGCAGCCGGCCAGGGTCACGCCGAAAGGGCTTTTCTTGAACTGCACTTTCCCCTGAGCGTCGGGCTTCTCCTTCAGGCCCTTGGAGCAGGAATCCTTGCCCTGCTTGTGGCACCAGATGCAGTAGTTGGCCTGGTCGAGCGCGCCCACGAGGTCGGTGCCGTGGTCGGTGAGGGCGAAGCCCTCGCGGCGGCGAATGTGCTCGGGGCGGATGGTGAACTTGGTGACGCCGTCCTCGGTGCGCTGCTCGGCGTGGTGCAAGAGGTGCAGGGGATCGGTCTTGGCCGGCGCCTTGAACAGCACGCCGGCGCGGCTGCGCGCCTGCCCGCCGGGCGTCTGCAGCGCCCAGGCGGCGTAGCGCGTGGCGAGGTCAAGGTCGGCGGCGTGCGCCGCCTCGTCGGCCTGCCAGGCGGTGACGTGCCGCGCGAACGCGAGTTCACTGAACGACCCGCCGAACTTCGCCTGCAGCTCGGCCTCGAGCGCGGGGCCGTCCAGTTCCTGGGCGGCCGCCGGCTTGTACTTGGACACGGCATGGCGCTGCACGAACTTGCGCTTGACCTCGTACAGCGGCGCCAGTTCGTCGTGGCGGTGCGCCAGCGCCTGCGAGGCCTCGACAATGCCGAACAGTTCGGCAATGAAGCGCTCCAGGTGTGGGGCGATATCCAGCAGCAGGGCGGATTCGGCCTTGGTTTCCAGCGCGGCCGGGTCCTGGCGCGCGGCGGCGAGGCGGGCTTCCAGCGCGGCGTCGGCGCCGCGCAGGGCGGCCGTGAAGGCGGCGTCCACGCGCAACAGCCCCTCGCGTGCGTACAAATCCTCGAAGCGCAGCCCGAAGGCGAGCGCCAGGGGTGCCGCGAGTGCGGACGTGGGGGCGAGCCCAGGCCCCGGCTTGGCCAAGCCCGGCGCGGAAGCGTTCATCACGGGCGGCTCAGCGCTCGAGGTATTGCAGTTTGGCCGGTTTGTCCGCCCATTCGTCGGCGTCCGGGAGCGCGTCCTTCTTCTCGGTGATCACGGGCCAGCCGCGCGCCAATTCGACGTTGAGCGCGATGAACTGCTTCTGGTCCGCGGGCACGTCTTCCTCGGCGAAGATGGCGTTGACCGGGCACTCGGGAATGCACACCGCGCAATCGATGCACTCATCGGGTTCGATGACCAGGAAGTTGGGGCCTTCCCGGAAGCAGTCGACCGGGCATACGTCGACACAGTCCGTGTGCTTGCACTTGATGCAGCTTTCCGTCACTACGTGGGTCATGCTGTCCTCTGTCGGGCATTCCCGATTCTGTCTTTCGGGGTTTTTTGGTCCCCGTGTTTGTCACGGGAAAGCGCGCCGCTTCCCCTTCAGTAAACCCGATATATTACGCCAGAAGTGGACTTGTCAGCCACCTGCCCCGGATATCGTCCTGACCGCTCCCGCCAATGCCATGGCGGGAATGTTAGTGGGGTCGGGCGGCCGGCGCAAGCAATTTTTCTATGTGACATAGAAATCCTTAATGGGGCATCAGCGGCGCTTATGGCTGCCCCGGTCAAGAGCACTTATGGCGGCGCAACACGCAGTCCGGCCCCCCGCGCCTGCCGTGATTTTCCTCAATAGCCGTGACACGCTATGATGCGGACCGGCCGGCAACGGCCGTTTGCGTTTTGCCGTTTCGTTTTTGGCCGGCGGCCCGTGCGGTTAGCCGGGGCCGGCCGGAACTCCCGCGAAGGCCAAGGGTCAGAGGGCCTGAGCCTTGCGGGGACGGCACCTTTCGCGCAAGCGAACCCCGGATCGGGCGACAAGTCCGCCGCAGCCGCAACGCTGCGACAAGAGCGGAGGCGCGTGCCGGTCCGGCAAACGGAGGGGTCATGATCAAGGTTGAAAACCTGTCCAAGCTGTTCGGCTTGAAGCGGGCAGTGGACGACGTTTCTTTCGAAGTGCAGCCCGGCGAAGTGCTGGGCTTTCTCGGCCCCAATGGGGCGGGCAAGTCCACCACCATGCGCATGATCACGGGCTTCATTCCGCCCTCGGCCGGGCGCATCAGCGTGTGCGGCCACGACATGCTTGAAGACCCCATTCCCGCCAAACGCCGCATCGGCTACCTGCCCGAGTCGGCCCCCTCCTATGGCGAAATGACCGTCTACGGCTTCCTCAAATTCGCTGCCGAATTGCGCGACCTGCGCGGCGACGCCAACCGCAAGGCGGTGAAGCGCGTGGTGGAGCTGTGTTCCCTGGAGAGCGTGCTGGCCCAGTCCATCGACACGCTGTCAAAAGGTTTTCGGCACCGCACCTGCTTCGCCCAGGCGCTGATCCACGATCCCGACGTCCTGGTGCTGGACGAGCCCACCGACGGCCTCGACCCCAACCAGAAGCACGAAATGCGCGGCCTCATCCGCCGCATGGGCCAGACCAAGGCCATCATCTTCTCCACCCACATCCTCGAGGAAGTGGACGAGGCCTGCACCCGCGCCATGATCATCGACCGCGGCCGCATCGTGGCCAACGGCACGCCCGCCGAGCTGCGCGCGCGTTCCACCCAGGCGGGCGCCGTGGAACTCACCTTGAGCGGCGCCGATGCCGCCGGCGTGAAGTCCGGCCTCGCCGGCATGGACATGGTCGAGCGCACCGAGGTGCTGGCCGAAGAGGGCCCGCTGTTGCGCGTGCGCGCCTATCCCAAGAAGGGCGCCAGCGCCGACGACACGCGCCTGGGCGACGCCCTGGCCGGCTCCATCGCCGCGCTGGCCGCGCGCCAGGGCTGGAAGGTCGAGGGCCTGCACACCGAGCCGGGCCGGCTGGACGAAGTGTTCCGCTCGCTCACCTGGTCGGATGTTGCGGTAAACGGCGGCGCGGTGAACGACCAGGCGGCAGAGCAGGGCAAAGAGGAGGCGGTGCAATGAGCGGCTGGGCGGCGGTGCGGACCATTGCCAAGCGCGAGCTGGCCGGCTACTTCGATTCACCCGTGGCCTATGTGTTCCTGGTGATATTCCTCTTGCTGGCGGGCATTTTCACCTTCACCTTCGGCGGTTTTTTCGACCGCGGCGAGGCGGCCCTGTTCAGCTTCTTCAACTGGATGCCCTGGCTGTTCCTGTTCCTGGTGCCCGCCATCGGCATGCGCCTGTGGTCGGAGGAGCGGCGCCTGGGAACGCTGGAGCTGCTGCTCACCATGCCGGTGACCACGGCCCAGGCCATCCTGGGCAAGTTCCTGGCCTCGTGGCTGTTCATCGCCATCGCCCTGCTGCTGACCTTCCCGGTGGTCATCACCGTGAACTGGCTGGGCGACCCCGACAACGGCGTCATCGCCGCGGGCTACGTGGGCAGCCTGCTGCTGGGCGGCACCTACCTGGCGCTGGCCTCGATGACCTCGGCCATCACCCGCAACCAGGTGGTGGCGTTCATCATCGCCGTGGTGCTGTGCATGCTGCTCATCCTGGTGGGCTTCACGCCCATCACCGACCTGATGGCGCGCTATTTGTCGCCGCGCGTGATCGAGTCCATTGCCGGCTTCTCGGTGATGACGCACTTCGACGGCTTCCAGAAAGGCGTGCTGGACACGCGCGACGTGCTGTACTTCCTGTCGGTGATCGGCTTCGCGCTGTTCACCACCGGCGTGATCATCCGCAGCCACCGGGCCGGATAGCAGGGTAGGGAACGGAAATGCAAAACAACAAAATCCTTTACTCCGCCGGCGGCGTGGTCATCCTCGCCGTCATCCTCATCCTCGCCAATTTCGTGCTGGGCTCGTTCCCCAAGCGCGTCGACCTTACCGACGGCAAGCTGTACACCCTGTCGGCCGGCACCCATTCCATCCTCGACAAGATGGACCAGCCGCTGCGCATCCGCTTCTATTTCTCGCAAAGCGACGCCAACGTGCCGCTGCCCCTCAAGGCCTTCGGCCGGCGGGTGGAAGACCTGCTGAACGAGTACCGCCAGGCCGGCAAGGGGAAGATTACGGTGGAGAAGTTCGATCCCCAGCCGGATTCGGACGCCGAGGACGCGGCGACGCTGGACGGCGTGGACGCGCAGCAGCTCCCCGACGGCAACCGCTTCTACCTCGGCCTCGCGCTGTCCTACGGGGAGCGCCGCCTGGCGTTGCCGGCCCTGTCGCTGGACCGCGAGCAACTGCTGGAATACGACCTGTCGCGCGCCATCGCCCAGGCCGAGACCAAGAGCAAGCCCGTCATCGGCGTGATGACGCCCACAAACATTTTCGGCTCGCCCGGCATGCCCATGATGGGGGTGCCGCCTGCGCAGAAGCAGGTGTTCATCGGCGAGCTGGAACGCGACTTCAACCTGCGCCGCGTGCGCATGGACGCCGACCGCATCGACGATGACATCAAGGTGCTGCTGGTCGTGCATCCCAAGGAGATCTCCGACCGCGCCCAGTACGCCATCGACCAGTTCGTCATGCGCGGCGGCAAGCTCATCGCCATGGTGGACCCGTTCAGCTACTTCGACGCCGCCTCGGCCAACCCGCGCGGGGGCGGCAACAGCGGCACGGCCTCCACCCTGGACAAGCTTTTTCGCGCCTGGGGCATCAACTTCGACGCCACGCGCGTGGTGCAGGACACCAAGTACGTGTCGGGCGACGGCCAGAACGCCATGCCCACGGTGCTGTCGCTGGTGGGGCCGGCTTTCGACAAGGACGACGTGAGCACCAGCAAGATCGGCAGCGCGCTGCTGCCGTTCGCGGGCGTGTTCACGGGCACCCCGGCCGCCGGCCTGAAGGAGACCGTGCTGCTGCGCACGTCCAAGTTCTCGCGCCTGGTGGACTCGGCCAAGGCCGCCGACCGCGGCAGCTCGGCCATGCAGGACTTCAAGCCCTCGGACACCGAGTACCCGCTGGCCATCAAGCTCACCGGCAAGTTCAAGACCGCCTACCCGGACGGACAACCGGCCGATAAGCCCAAGGACGCGAAGGACGCCAAGGACGCGGCGGCAGGTCCCAAGCCCGCCGGTCCGGCGGCGCCGGCCAAGGCCGAGGCACCCGCCGCTCCGACGGCGGCCCAGCCGGCCTCGCTGAAGGAAAGCCCCGAGACGGCGGTGATCCTGATCGGCGACGTGGACTTCGTCAACGACGGCGCCGCCGTGCAGATTCAGAACGTGTTCGGCCAGCGGGTGGTGGTGCCGGCCAACGGCAACCTGGCGTTCGCCCAGGCCGTGGTGGAGCAGTTCGCCGGCGACCCGGCGCTCATCAGCCTGCGCAGCCGCGCCGTGGCTGCACGCCCCTTCACCGTCATCCGCGACATGGAGGCGCGCGCCCAGCAGGCCTACGTGGGCAAGATCCAGGCGCTGGAGACCACGCTGCAGCAGACCCAGCAGAAACTGCAGGCTCTGCAGGCGGCGCGCGGGCCGGGGCAGGAGAGCTCCACCATCCTCACGCCGCAGCAGCAGAGCGAGATCGACAACTTCCGCAAGATCACGGCTGATACAAGGCGGGAGCTGAAGGAGGTTCGCAAGGAACTGCGCCGCGAAAGCGAGGGGTTGGAGTTCTGGACCAAGGTGATCAATATTGGGGCGGTGCCGCTGCTGGTTGCGATCGTTGGAGTTCTATTGGCGATTTCCAGGCGCCGTAAAACAGTGAAGTTGTGACCTGAGTTTTCTTTCGTATTCACGAGGCGCGGCGCTCCGCGCCGCGAGGGGTAAAGCCCTCACGTAGCGTCCGCTGGACCCGAGCAATGGGCGGACCGCAAAAGAGCAAGAGGCGTCGATGAACCGCAAGCAGTTCCTAGTCCTGATGGTTGTTTTGGTCGTTCTCCTGGGCGTGGGCGCCTGGGTGCAGTGGTCGGACAACGGCGCCTGGAAACAGGCCGATTCCATGGCCGGCAAGAAGCTGCTGCCGGCGCTGACGGCGATATCGGTGGCCGAGATCGGGTTGCGCGACGGCGCGGGCGAGGTGCACCTGGTGAAGAAGGGCGACGAATGGACGGTGCGCGAGCGCGCCGACTTTCCCGCCGACGTGTCGCGCATCGCCGACCTGCTGGCCAAGGTGGTGGAGCTGCGCATCACGCAGACCGAAAAAGTGGCCGAGGACAAGCGCGCCGGCTTCGAACTCGCCGAGCCCAAGCCGGGCCCGAGCGCCGGTTCGAACACTGCGGGGCAGGGCACGCAACTCGAATTGAAGGACGCCGCCGGCAAGCCGCTCGCCACCCTGCTGCTCGGCAAGGTGCTGACCAAGCGCGGCATGGTGCCCAGCAACGACGGCTCGCCGCCGCGCGAAGGCGACGTGCCCTACGGCCGCTACGTGCAGGCCTCGGGGCTGGACACGGTGGCCGTGGTGTCCGAACCCCTGGCCAAGGCCGAGGCCAGGCCAGCCGCATGGCTGGCGAACGAACTGGTGCGCGTCGACCCGGCCAAGTCCATCACCTCCATCGGGTCGGGAGGCGACACCCGCTGGACCCTGACCAAGGACGACAAGCGCGGGGTGTGGGGCTGGAAGGGCGATCCCCAGCCCGATCCGCAAAAGGCCCAGGACGTGGTGAGCTCGCTGTACTTGATCTCGATCAAGGACGTGGTCGTCGATCCCTCCAAGCTCGACACCGGCCTGGCCAAGCCCGTCACCATCCGCGCCGACACGCCCGAGGGCGTGGTCTACACCCTGAAAATCGGCGCCAAGGCGGACGAAGAAGGCTATTACATGACCCTGGCCGTGTCGGGCGAGGTCTCCAAGACGCGTCCGCCCATGAAGGACGAGAAGCCCGAGGACAAGGCCAAGAACGACAAGGCCTATGCGGACGAGTTGCCCAAGATGGTGCAGCGCGTGGAGAAGGAAAAGAAGTACGCGAACTGGACATACAAATTACCTAAGTACAACGCTGAATTATTGATTCGCGACCATGCGCAGTTGTTGCCAGAGAAGAAGCCGGACGCAAAGAAGAAATAGGCTGAAAATCTGTACATTCGGTTGTCGCGGGTTTTGCTCCTCTCCCTGGGGGAGAGGCCGGGATAGGGCGACCGTCCTTGCAAACTCGAAAATTTGAGCTTCCCGGATTTTCTTGTGCTTATTTCCAAAACTCGGTAAGTTTTAGCGCAGCAGCCGTCCCGGCGTCGAATACAGGAGGAGCACATGTCCGGCACCATCGAATCTGTCCTGCAGGAAGACCGGCTATTCCCCCCGTCTCCTGAATTCGTCAAACAGGCCAACATTTCGGGCATGGCGGCCTACCAGGCGTTGTGCGACGAGGCGGCGAAGGATTTCGAGGGTTTTTGGGCACGCTTGGCGCGCGAGCACCTGCTGTGGAAGAAGCCCTTCACCCAGGTCCTGGACGAGTCCAGCGCGCCGTTCTACAAGTGGTACCACGACGGCGAGCTGAATGCCTCGTACAACTGCCTGGACCGCCACCTCAAGACCCAGCCGGACAAGACCGCGCTCATTTTCGAGGCCGACGACGGCAAGGTCACGAAAATCTCCTACAAGGACCTGTACCACCGCGTCTGCACCTTCGCCAACGCGCTCAAGGCCAAGGGCATCAAGAAGGGGGACCGCGTCCTCATCTACATGCCCATGTCCATCGAGGCCGTGGTGGCCATGCAGGCCTGCGCGCGCATAGCCGCCACGCATTCGGTGGTGTTCGGCGGCTTCTCGGCCAAGAGCCTGCAGGAGCGCATCATCGACGCCGGCGCGGTGGCGGTGATCACGGCCGACGGCCAGTTCCGCGGCGGCAAGGAAATCGCCCTCAAGCCCGTGGTGGATGAGGCGCTGGGCATGGGCGGCTGCGACAGCATCAAGACGGTCATCGTGTACAAGCGCTCGGGCTCGGCCGTCAGGATGGAGGCGCCGCGCGACGTGTGGTGGCACGACGCCGAGAAAGGCCAGGCGAACGAATGCGAGCCCACCTGGGTGAACGCCGAGCACCCGTTGTTCATCCTGTACACCTCGGGCTCCACGGGCAAGCCCAAGGGCGTGCAGCACTCCACCGCGGGGTACCTCCTGCAGGCCGTGCTGACCATGAAGTGGACGTTCGATTACAAGCCCACCGACGTGTTCTGGTGCACTGCCGACGTGGGCTGGGTCACGGGCCACAGCTACATCCTCTACGGACCGCTGGCCAATGGCGCGACGACGCTGATGTTCGAGGGCGTGCCGAACTATCCCGATTCGAGCCGCTTCTGGCAGGTGGTCGACAAGCACAAGGTCAACATCTTCTACACCGCGCCCACCGCGATCCGCGCCTTGATGCGCGAGGGCGAGGCGCCGGTGAAGAAGGCGAGCCGCAAGAGCCTCAGGCTGCTGGGCTCGGTCGGCGAGCCGATCAATCCCGAAGCCTGGCTCTGGTATCATCGCGTGGTCGGCGACGGTCGCTGCCCGATCGTCGACACCTGGTGGCAGACCGAGACCGGCGGCATCCTGATCACGCCGCTGCCCGGCGCCACCAAGCTCAAGCCGGGTTCGGCGACGCGGCCCTTCTTCGGCATCGTGCCGGAGATCGTCGATGCCGACGGGAAGACGCTGGAAGGCGAGTGCCAGG
>DATNCF010000239.1:0-3183 GCA_035571675.1 Burkholderiales bacterium
TGGAATTCTAGTTCAAAAATACGAACGTAAACTTGCGTGACCCGCTTGCCATGGGCGATTTTAATATACATAATCGACCGCTGGCGCACTTTCTGAATGACGTGCGTATATGTGAACGAACGATGGAGGAGCGTGTGGACCTGCGATACAGCGCGGCGGAAGTGGCGTTCCGGGACGAGGTGCGCGCCTTCTTCAGGGAGGCCCTTCCCGCCGACATCCGGCAAAAAATGATCATGGGGCAGGTGGTCGACCGCGCCGATCTGGTGCGGTGGCAGCGGATTCTCAACGCCAAAGGCCGGGCCGTGCCCGGCTGGGACGCGGCCTGGGGCGGCACGGGCTGGGACGCGGTGAAGCTGTACATCTTCAAGGAGGAATTGCACCAGGCGCCCGCCCCCGAGCCGCTGTCCTTCAACGTCAACATGATCGGGCCGGTGCTGATCGCCTTCGGGACCGACGAGCAGAAAAAGCACTTCCTGCCGAAGATCGCCAATCTGGACCTGTGGTTCTGCCAGGGCTTCTCCGAGCCCGGCGCGGGTTCCGACCTGGCCGCCCTGGCGACCCGCGCGGAGTCCACGGGGGACCACTACCTGATCAACGGCCAGAAGATCTGGACTTCGACGGCGCATGACGCTGACTGGATGTTCGCCCTGGTGAGAACCGACCCGGGGGCGAAAAAGCAGAAGGGCATCACCTACCTGCTCATCGACATGAAAACGCCCGGCATCAGCGTCCGTCCCATCATCACCCTGGACGGGATGCACCACACCAACGAGGTGTTCTTCGACAACGTCAAGGTGCCCAAGGCCAACCGCGTCGGCGGGGAGAACCAGGGATGGAACGTGGCCAAATTCCTTCTCGGCAACGAGCGCTTCGGCATCGCGCGGGTGGGCATATCCAAGAACCGCATCCGGCGCGCCAAGGAACTGGCGCGGCAGGTGCTCGTGGACGGCAAGCCTCTTTCCGATAACGAACGTTTCCGGGAAAGGCTGGCGGCGGCCGAAGTCGAGCTGAAGGCACTCGAGATCACCAACATGCGCGTGGTCGCGGACGCGGCCAAGGCGCGCAGCAACGAGCAGGATCCCAAGGCTTCAATCCTCAAGATAAAGGGGTCGGAGCTGCAGCAACTGGGCACCGAGTTCCTGCTGGAAGTGGCGGGACCCCTGGCGGGGCGGCGCGAGGATGGATTTCTGGCGGGGCGCGCGGCCGCGTTGGGAGAGGAGTGGGCCGCGACAGCCGCCCAAAATTATTTCTTTCACCGGGCCGCCTCGATTTACGGCGGTTCCAATGAAATCCAGCACAACATCATCGCGAAAGCGATACTGGGCCTGTAAATGACCAAAAAGGAGCAGGACATGCGGAAAGACTCTAGTCTGAAGACGCTTCTCACCGTGCTGGCCGCAGCCGCCGGGATGCTCGGCTGTGCCGCGGCGCAAGCCCAGGCCTATCCGAGCAAGACCATCACCATCATCCTGACCTCGTCGTTCGGGGGGACGCACGATGTGCTGGTGCGCGGCATTGCCGAAAACATCACGGCAAAGACGGGCGCCACCGTCATTGTCGAGCCCAAACCCGGCGGCGGCGGAGCCCTCGGCTTGGCGACGCTGGTGAAGGCCGAGCCCGACGGCCATACCATTGCCATGACCTTCGGCGGCGCGGTGCTGGTCAATCCGCATACCACGCCGGCGCTGGGCTGGACGGTGGCCAATTTCACGCCCATCACCCGTCTGGTGAGCGCGCCCAATATTTTCGTCGCCTCGCCGAACTTCCCCGCGAAGAACTTCGCCGACATGCTCAAGCTGGCCAAGGAAAAGCCGGGCACCGTCAGCGTGGCCTTCGGGGGTGCCGGCAACAAGGTCGGGCTGGCCATTCTCGAATCGCGCACCGGGGCGAAATTTCTGTGGGTGCCCGTCAACACCACGCCGTTTGTGCAGGCGCTTGGGGATCACGTGAATCTCGCCGTGGAAACGCCCTCGACAGTGGAAAACCTGCTGAGGGAGGGAAAACTGCGCAACATGGGCGTGGGCAGCCTGAAGCCGTACAAGTACATGCCCGAGGCGGACCTTATTGCCAAGACCGTTCCCGGGTTTGAGATGGGCTTCTGGTGGGGCATGCTGGCGCCGGCCGGCTTGCCCAAGGACCGGCTGCAATGGCTGCATCGCGAGATCGTGGCCGGGCTGAACGAAACGCGCCTCAAGGCGCGCTTGTTCGCGTACGGCTATGACGTCATCGACGAGACCCCGGAACAGTTCGCGGCTTATCTGAAGGAGAATGACGCCCTGTACGCGAAAATCATCCGGGACTACAAGATCCAATGACGCCATGGTCCCGGGCGGCGACGAGGGGTTGACATGTTCAGACAGGATTTGCTCAAGGGCAGGAAAGCGCTCATCACGGGCGGCGGCACGGGGCTGGGCAAGAGCATCGGCCGGCGCTATCTCGAGTTGGGCGCGGAACTGGCGATTTGCGGCCGCCGCGAGGAGGTGCTAAAGGCCACGGCGGCGGAGTTCCGCCAGGCCACCGGGGGAAAGGTCAGCACCTTCGCCTGCGACGTGCGCGACCCCCAGGCCATCGACGCCATGATGGACGCGATCTGGGCCGAGGGCCCGCTCGATATCCTGCTGAACAACGCCGCCGGCAACTTCATCGCCCGCACCGACAGCCTTTCAGCGCGCGCGGTGGATGCCGTGCTGGGCATCGTGCTGCACGGGTCCATGTACTGCACGCTGGCGGCGGGAAAGCGCTGGATCGCGGCAGGCAGGAAGGGCTCGGTGCTGAGCATCGTGTCCACGCCGGCGCTCACCGGCGCCGCGTTCACCGTGCCCTCGGCCGTGGCCAAGGCCGGGGTGGTGGCCATGACGCGCAGCCTGGCCGTGGAATGGGGGCCCAAGGGCATACGCCTGGTGGCGGTCGCGCCGGGATTTTTTCCCACGCCCGGCGCCTGGGAGCAGCTCTACCCCGATGGTTCGCAACTGCAGGACCAGCGCCGCGAAGTGCCGCTGCGGCGCTACGGAGAGCACATCGAGCTGGCCAACCTCTGCTCCTACCTGGTGTCGCAGGAGGCCGAGTACATCACCGGCGACGCCGTGGTGATCGACGGAGGGCGCTGGATGCAGGGCGTGGGCGGCCCCAGCGTGGCCGCGATGCAGGAGTGGACCGACGCCCAGTGGGAGGCGATGCGCGCCA
>DATNCF010000240.1:0-3554 GCA_035571675.1 Burkholderiales bacterium
CGGGCGCCGCACCTGTGCGGATAGCTCGATGGAACTAGCAAGCCCTCTCGCGTGCCTTTCGCGCGCCGGCGGTACTGTGGCCGCTCCATAGCACCGGTAACCGTCATGCTCGCAGCAAGCCGCCCGAATTCCCGCTCGCTACTCAACCATCCACCCTCCACAGAACTGATTCAGGCCGCGCTGGCGCCCGTGGTGACCATCGTCACGCTGCTGGTGTGCGCGGCCGCGTTCGGCACCCTGCGCGGCGCCTACCTCATCCTCGCGCTCATTGCGTTCTCGCTCACCTTCCCCGGCAGCCTGCCGGAGAAAACCGGGCTGGGGGCGCTGGCCGGCGAAGTGCTCATCGGCTGGATCACGGTCAGCGGGCTGCTGCTGTTCATCGGGTGGGCCACCCACACGCTGGGTTATTTCGACCCCTCGGTCATCGCCGCGTGGCTGTTCTTCACGCCTGTCACGCTGGTGGCGACCTACCGCGGGTTGCCATTGTTGTTGCCGCGGCTGCTCGCGGCCCAGGGCGCGCACCGCACCGCGGTCATCGCGGGCGAAAGCCAGCTCGGCCGCGAACTGGCCGGGCGCATTCGCACCAACCCGTTCCTGGGCATCCGCATCGCTGGTTTCTTCGACGACCGCAGCACCGCCCGCGACGGGGGCGCGCGCTCGCCGGAAATACTGGGCTCCCTCACGGAGCTGCCGGAGTACGTCAAGCGCAATCACGTCGACTTCATCTATATCACCCTGCCCATGGCCTCGCAGCCGCGCATACTCAAGCTGCTCGAGGAGCTGCACGACACCACCGCGTCCATCTATTTCACGCCGGACATTTTCCTGTTCGACCTTATCCAGGCCCGCGTCGATTCCATCGGCGGCATGCCCGTGCTGGCCGTTTGCGAGACGCCCTTCCACGGCTTCAACCGCATCGTCAAGCGCGCCAGCGACCTGCTGCTGGCCTCGTCGATCCTGCTGCTGATCTCGCCGCTGCTTCTCGCCATCGCCATCGGCGTCAAGCGCAGCTCGCCCGGACCCATCATCTTCAAGCAGCGCCGCTACGGCATTGACGGCCGCGAGATCATCGTCTACAAGTTCCGCAGCATGACGGTCCAGGAGGACGGCGGCGAAATCCGGCAAGTTACGCGCAACGACCAGCGCGTCACGCCCTTCGGCGCGTTCCTGCGCCGCACTTCGCTCGACGAGCTGCCGCAGTTCGTCAACGTCCTGCAGGGGCGCATGAGCGTGGTGGGGCCGCGCCCGCACGCGGTGGCCCACAACGAGCTGTACCGCAAGCTCATCAAGGGCTACATGATCCGGCACAAGGTGAAGCCCGGCATCACCGGACTGGCGCAGGTGAACGGCCTGCGCGGAGAGACGGATGCCCTGGACAAGATGCAGGCCCGCATCGACTACGACCTCGCCTACCTGCGCAACTGGTCGCTGAAGCTGGACCTGCTGATCGTGGCCAAAACGGTGGTGGTGGTGCTGAAAGGCCAGAACGCCTACTGATCCGGAGTCGCGGGTTTTGCCGCAGCCGCGGTTCCGGACTCCCTTGAAAGAACCGCTTCAAAAAAACTTCGGGCCGTCCCTTTCAAGGGCGGCCCGATTGCTTTCCACGCGCCCCGTTGGGCGCCGGCTTCAGAGGGCGCTGACCGCGCTTTCGGTCCCTTCGGCGGTGGCCGCGGGCGCCACGGGCGCGGCGGCCTCGGCTTCCGCGTTGGCGCCCGAGTCGGCCGGCGCCCTGAGGAAGCGATAGCCGATTCCGCGCAGCGTTTCGATCAGCTCATGGTGGCCGGAGGGGTGCAGCGCCTGGCGGATGCGCCGGATATGCACATCCACCGTGCGGTCGTCCACGAACACATGGTCGCCCCACACTTCGTCCAGCAACTGTCCCCGGCTGTACACGCGCTCGGGGTGGGACATGAAGAAGTGCAGAAGGCGGAACTCGGTGGCTCCCAGCTCGATTTTGCGGGTGCCCGCGGTGATGCGGTGCGCGGCGGGGTCCAGGCGCAGGCCAGCGATCTCCACGGCCTGGTCGCTGTGCAGCGGCGCGCGGCGGCGGATCACGGCCTTGACGCGGGCCAGCAGTTCGCCGGGCGAGAACGGCTTGGTGATGTAATCGTCCGCCCCCGCCTCGAGACCGGCGATCTTGTCGGTGTCGTTGGTGCGGCTGGTGAGCATGATGATGGGCACGTCGCAGGTACGCTGGTCGGTGCGCAACTGGCGAATGAAGCTCACTCCGGTGACGTCGGGCAGCACCCAGTCGAGCAGCACCAGGATGGGCAGCACCTCGCGGATGGCGACCTTGGCCTCGGGAACGCTCGACGCGCGGACTACTTCATAGCCTGCCCTTTCCAGGTTGGCCACGATCAGTTTTTGCGTAATGGGCTCATCTTCCACAACGAGGATGGCTGATTTCATGGTTTTGACCTTATTTATATAAATTCGGGAATACGCCGACTGATGGTAGAGATTCCCGCGCCGGCGCGAAATCGTTGATGTCTGAAGTTGAAGCAGCAGAAGCGCCTCAGCATGTGGCGATTCGGCGACAAAGCGCATCCGCCGTTTGGCGGGCGCCGTTTGCTCTATGGAATTTCCCGGAACGGCCCGCGGACGCGGCAGCAACCGCGCCGTGCCAGTGGATCAGGTCAGATCAACTGATGCTCGATGGCATAACGGACCAGCGCGGCGTTGTCCGTGAGCATGAGCTTTTTGAGGATGCGGGCGCGGTAGGTGCTGATGGTGCTGGGGCTGAGGAACAGCTCGGCCGCGATTTCGTTGATGTGCTTGCCCGAGGCAAGCAGCCACATGACGCGGTATTCGCGATCGGACAGCGATTCATGCAGGGGACGGTCGGTGTTGGTGGCCAGGCCCGAGGCCAGCTTTTCCGCGAAGGTCGGGCTCACGTAACGGCCGCCGTTGGCCACCTTGCGGATCGCCGCCGTCAGTTCCTCGGTGGCGCTTTCCTTCTTGATGTAACCGGCCCCGCCCGCCTTGTACACCTGGGCGGCGTGCACTTCCTCGGGCAGCATGGAAAGGATGAGCACCGGGCGGTCGGGATGCTGGCGCTTGATTTCCTTGATCAGGTCCAGTCCGCTGCGGCCGGGCATGGAATAGTCGAGCACGGCCACGTCCCATTCCAGCTTGTTCACCATGTCCAGGGCTTCCAGCCCGTCTTCCGCGGCCCCCACCACCACCATGTCCTGCTCCCCGGCCAGCAACTGCTTGAGGCCATGTCGGACCACCGGGTGGTCATCGGCAATGAGGATTTTCATGACAAGGGGCCTCCAAGGAAACGCCAGTTCCACTGGCGCGCTGTCGCGGTGCCGCTACCGGCGGGCTCGAACTCGCTCGACAGTGTAACGCAGCTATATAGGAATGAAAACAGCCGCCTTGGTCCCTTTGCCGGGGGCTCCGGAGATGTCGATTTTCCCCCCAAAGGCGTGCAGGCGCTCGCGGATGCCCAGCAGGCCCAGCGATTTAGGGCTGCGGGCGGAGGACTCGGGGATGCCCTTGCCGTTGTCGGCCACGGTGAGATGCAGGCCGCCGGGCTCGGCACGCAGGTC
>DATNCF010000241.1:0-6209 GCA_035571675.1 Burkholderiales bacterium
AATGCCGGCACTGGCGCCACAGTGGTCGCCGGCAACGCCTTCAACAACACCGGTACAGTCGAATCGCATATCGGCACCATCGCCTTGCAGGTAGGCGGAAACGGCAACGGCACCTACGTAGCCGATACGGGCGCGACCCTGAACTTCAGCGGCGCCGCCATGAACGCCGGCAGCATCTCCGGCGCGGCGAGCAGCCTGATCAACATCACCGGCGCCACCGTGAACGTGAGCGGCACTTATTCGGCCACCACCACCCACCTGGCATCGGGCGCCCTCAACATCAACGGCACCGGCTCGACCTCGCAGTACATCCAGTCGGGCGGCGCCCTGGGCGGCACGGGCAGCTTCAGCGTCCTGACCGGCTTCAACCAGACCGCTGGCACCATCGGCTCGACGCTGTCCAGCCTGTCCATCAGCCAGGCCAGCGGCAACCTCTCCATCGGCGGAGTCGGGGCGGTCAACAACCTGTCGCTGACGGCGGCCGCCGGAATACTGTCCATCAACGGCGGCGGCGTCAACGTCACTGGAGGCTCGGGCAGCACCATCAGCCTCGGGGGCACCGACATGAACATTCTCGCCCCGGTGAACGCCGGCACGGGCACCGTGACCATTAACAACCTGTCAGGCGGCGCGGTCACGCTGGGCGGCGGCCTGTCAGGATTCGGCCTCTCCAATGCCGAGCTGAACGAGATCACGGCTGGCCTGTTGGTGCTGCACCTGTCTCCGGTCACCGTGGACGGCGCGGTGAACTTGGGCAGCACGGTGGGCAGCCTCCTGATCAGCGCCGGTTCCATGAACGTCAACAACAGCTTCGTCACCGCGGGCAACCTGACCATCGGCTGCTCTAGCGGCGACCTGTCTGTGACCGCATCGTCGCTGCCGGTCATTCTGCAAGGCAGCTCGGTCACCCTGGCCACGACTGCGGGCAACATCAACGTAACCGGTGGCAGCATCGCCGGTGCGGGTGCCGCCATCAACGCCAGTGCGGGCGACCTCGTGTTTTTCACCCCATCGACCAACTCGCTGAACCTTACTCCGAACGCGGGCGGGGCCGTGCTGGCGGCGTCGAACGCCATCTCGGGCTCCACGGGAGCCGTGATCGTGGGCCCCGGCACTGGCCCCAGCGGCTTCAGTGCGCCCAGCTACAGCGTCGTCACCTCTACGGGGACTATCTCATCTGCGCCGCCACCAGTCACTTCAGGCACCACGGACACATCGGTCCCCGCCGACACGGCGTTGCAAAACGCGCTGGCGGCGGTGGATAGCGCAACCACCCCAAAAAGCAACACCAATACCAACACGACCACGCCGCCTACCCCCAATACCGGCACCCCGGGGGGTACAGGCACAGCGGGGACCACCGGCAGCCCCACCCTGACCGATCCCAACGGCACCGTGGGCGGGGAGGCTGGCAGCTTCGGCGGCGAGAGCAGTTCCACCAGTCCTGGCGGCAGCAATAGCGACAGCGGTAAGACTCGCGCCTCCGGCAAGAAACCCGCCGCTTGCAAGGCCTAATCATGAAACTGCACAACCATTCAACCTACCTCGCCTATCTGGCCACCGCACTGGCTTTATTTGCCGCCGCCCCGGCGGTCCACGCCCAGCAGGGCAACCCAGGAGCGGCGCCAAGCACATCGGGAACCGTGCAAAACGGCTCAGCGCAAAACGGCACGGCCGCCCAAGGCGTGGGCACCATCACCCACCTGTCGGGCACGCTGGCCGTGCGCAGGACCGACGGCAACACCCGCTTCCTGTCGGTGAGTTCCAACGTCAGCGAGGGCGACACCCTGTCCACCCAGCAGGGCACCTACGCGCGCATCAAGTTCGCCGACGGCGGCGAAGTGGTCATGCGGCCCGACACCCAGTTCAAGATCGAGAACTACCGCTTCGAGGAGCAAAAGCCCGAGCAGGACAACATGCTGGTGAGCCTGCTCAAAGGGGGCCTGCGCAGCGTCACCGGCCTCCTGGGCAAGCGCAACAAGGAAAAAGTGTCCTTCTCCACCCCGACCGCCACCGTGGGCATCCGCGGCACCAACTTCGGCCTCTTGTTCTGCCAGAACGACTGCGCCGGCATCGGCAACGGCACCTCCCCGGCCAACGGGCTGCACGTGGACGTGGCGCAGGGGGCCATCGTGCTGAGCAACGCCGGCGGGCAACTGGTGCTGGCCACCGGGCAGTTCGGGTACGTGCCCAACGGCAACACCCCGCCGGTGACGGTGCCGCCCAGTCAGGGCATCCAGGTGACCATGCCGCAGTCGATTTCCAAGAACACCGGCGGGGGATCGACCCTGGGCGGCGGGCGTTCGGATTCGGAGTGCGTGTTGTAAAGCCCTCTCAGGACAGTTCACTCAACTTGCGTGGAGCACAGACAAGTTTGACCGGCTCCCGTTTTCCGGCCATCACGTTCATCGGTGCCGGAAGGCTCGCGCAAGGACTGGCGCTGGCTTTTGACAAGAACCATATTCCGGTTGCGTCCGTTTCCAGCCGCTCTCCCGCATCGGTCCAAAAATTAGCGGCCCGCGTTCCCGGTATCAAGGTACTGGATTCACAGTCCGCGGCCGACGCCGCGGAACTGGTGTTCATCACCGTGCCTGACGATGCTATCGCGCAAGTAGCGTCGCAAATCCGCTGGAAACCGGGCATCTCGGTGGTCCATTGCAGCGGCGCAACCGAAGTCTCTGCGCTTGCCGCCGCGCAGAGCCTGGGCGCGAGTATCGGCGGATTTCATCCCATGCAGGCCTTCACCGACCCTGATGCCGCCGCCGCGTCGCTGGCCGGGTGCACCATCACCATCGAGGCGGGTGAACCGTTACTTGGGACACTGAAACGCATTGCGGAAGCGCTGGGCTGCGAGGTCATGCAGTTGCCGCCCGGGTATCGCGCGCGCTACCACGCCTCGGGCAGCTATGCGGCCGCCTTCGTCAATGTGCTGCTGCGGGAGGCATCGCAAATGTGGCAATCATTTGGAGCGTCGGAGCAGGATGCGGTGCGGGCGCTGTTGCCACTATTGAAGGGCATTGTCGCTTCCATCGAGAAGCAGGGGTTGGCGGACGGGATGCCGGGACCCGTTTCACGCGGTGACACAGGAACAATCGGTGCTCATGTATCAGATTTAAATCAATTTGACCCTGCAGCTCTGGTGCTTTATCGAGAGTTGGCTTTGCGGGCGATTCCGCTTGCCTTGGAACGCGGCAGCATAGACGAAGTGCGAGCGGATGAACTAAAGAAAGTGCTTCTCGACAAGAAGCCTTAGCAATCCGATTCAGCTTGCTCGAAGCCCGGCGCTCCGCGCCGGTAGGGAAAAGCCCTTCGCCCGGGGGGGCGAAGCCTCGTTTAAATCAATCAGAAAAATAACTTCCGTCACTTCACTTGATTCATTTTGTTCAGCGCCTGTTCCAGGTCGGCAATGATGTCTTGCGGGTCTTCCAATCCAATGTGAAGCCGCATTGCGTGATGCAAAAATGGCGACTTCGATGCTGTCCGCTTGAATACTGCCGGCACGACCAAGCTCTCAAACCCACCCCAGCTAGACCCGATGCCGAACAACTGCAAACTGTCCACGAACACCTCCAATGCGGGCCGCGAAGGCGCCTTGAGGTCCACCCCGAACAGTCCGCTCGCCCCGGTAAAGTCGCGCTTCCAGATGGCGTATCCCGGATCCGAAGGCAGCGCCGGATAGAGCACACGCGCTACTTCGGGCCGTTTCTCCAGCCACCGGGCCACTTCGATCGCGTTTGCCTGATGCGTCCTCAATCTCGCCCCCAGCGTTCGCAATCCCCGCAGCGCCAGGTAGCAGTCGTCCGGGCTGACCGAGTAGCCGTAGTCGGCTATGACATCGCGCAGCGGCTTCCACCAGCGCTCCTCCCTTACCGCCACGCTCCCAATCATTACGTCCGCATGGCCCCCGATGTACTTGGTGCCGGCCTGGATGGACAGGTCCACCCCGTGCGCCATGGCGTCGAAGAAATACGGCGTGGCCCAGGTGTTGTCGAGCAGCACCGCGGCGTCGTGCCGGTGCGCCACGGCGGCGATGGCGGGAATGTCCTGCATCTCGAAGGTGAGCGAGCCCGGCGCCTCGCACAGCACGGCGCGCGTCTCGGGGCGGAACAGCGACTCGATGCCTGAGCCGATGTTGGGATCAAAGTAGGTGGCGCTCACGCCTAAGCGCGCCAGGTGCAATTCGCAGAAGCGCCGCACGGGACCATACGCGCAATCCACCACAAGGACATGGTCGCCGGACTTGACGCAGGCGAGCAGCGCGACGGTGATGGCGGCAAGACCCGAGGGCACCAGCGCCGTGCGATAGCTGCCTTCCAGAGCGGTCAGGGCCTCTTCGAGCGCAAAGGCCGTTTGAGTTCCGTGCAGGCCGTAGTGCAGGCCGGTGAAGCGGTCGGCGCGCCCGTTCTCCTCGAACTCACGCAGCGTCTTGAAGAGGATGGTCGAGCCGCGCGCCACGGGAGGATTGACGAGCTGCCAATCCTCGCCCCGGCCGGTGTGGGTAAGCTTGGTGTCCTTCTTCATGAACAAAGATTAGCACGCGATGGAAAGCAATCAATACACAGGTTTTATTCGATAGTGCCGAATGCTGCACCGATCTCCGAGGAGCGGATTCCTCGCCCCACCAGTTTCAATCTCGAAACTTTGGCAGTCCCAAGAGGGGCCACGAAGCCCGCTAATCGCCTCAACGCAGGTTCGAATTGACGGGATTGGACTTGTTCATGCGGCTGGAGCGGCACGACGGAGCGGGCCGTTCATCATGCTGCCGCTCGCATGAAAGACTTGTTGTTGTTCATTTTGCCTGTTATCTGATCATTCCCTGTTTTTCGATGAAGGAGATGACCGTGTCCAGGCCCTGCCCTGTCTTCAGGTTGGAGAACACGAACGGCCTGTCTCCTCTCATTTTTCTAGCGTCCCGGTCCATGACTTCCAGCGAAGCCCCCACCATGGGCGCCAAGTCGATCTTGTTGATGATGAGCAGGTCCGATTTGATAATGCCCGGGCCGCCCTTGCGCGGAATCTTGTCGCCCGCCGCCACGTCGATGACGTACAGCGTCAGGTCGGACAGCTCGGGGCTGAACGTGGCGGCGAGGTTGTCGCCGCCCGACTCGATGAAGATCACCTCCAGGTCGCCGAAGCGGCGCGCCAGGCGGTCGACCGCCTCCAGGTTGATGGAGGCGTCCTCGCGGATGGCGGTGTGCGGACAGCCCCCGGTTTCGACGCCGATGATGCGGTCGGGTGTGAGCGCCTCATTTCGCACCAGGAATTGCGCGTCTTCCTCGGTGTAGATGTCGTTGGTGACCACGCCGAGGCGGTAACGCTCGCGCAGGGCGCGGCACAGCGAAAGCGTGAGCGCGGTCTTGCCCGACCCGACGGGACCGCCGATGCCGACGCGCAAAGGATTGTTGCCCATGTACTCTCTTTCTGATCAGGAACGAAACAGGCGCGAATACTGCGTCTCGTGCGCGCTGGACAGGATGGCGAAGCCGGGCAGGAAGTTGCTCAACTCATGATCGGCCAGCCTTGACGCGCGCTCGTACAGCGCCGGGATGCGCTCCGCCAGCTTTGCCAGCAGCCTTTGCCCGTCGCTCTGGCCGAGGGGAACCGTCTTCAGGGCGGCCATGACCTGGTTCTCCAGCCATGACCACACATATCCGGACAGGGCGTCTTGCGCGGCAATGGACCAAGCCACGGACGCAAAAGAAAATACCGTTGGAAACGCGATCTCTTGCATGGCGCTCAATTGCAGACCGGACATGCCCAGCGCGTCCTCTTCGAAAATCAGCCGGCGCAGCGAATAACCCATTTGAAGGGTCTCGGCGCGCAGTTCGGCGGTCTCCCGGCCGGCGATGAACCAGTCGTTCCAGTATTGGACGCGCTGCAAATCGCCATTCGTCCACGCCGCGTGCAGGCGCAGCCACAGCGGAGCCTCGAGCCGCGCCATGGAACCGTCCATCAGGTCGGATATCCAAAGTTCGGCCGTGCCGGCGCTGGTGACAATCCCACTCTCCACCGCCGACTCCAGCCCTTGCGAATAGCTGTAAGCGCCTACGGGCAGCGTCGGGCTGGCAAGCTGCAGCAGGCGAGTCAGGGCGAGCGGATTCATTCGTTACTTGTGGTTGTGGTGATGATGCCGGCCGTGCGCATGATCGTGGTCATGGCCGTGATCGTGGTCATGATGATGCTCGTGCGCTTCGCCGTATTCGTGTATT